>JAJTCI010000059.1 GCA_021323155.1 Chitinophagaceae bacterium
GAAATATACAAATTTAATAATATAAATCTCACCTATGGCAAGCAAAAAGTACGCATTGATTGTTGGTTTATTATGCCTGATACAATCGAGCTTTGCACAAAACAATGACGCTACCTACAATTGGAGCGACTCGACGAAGATCCCTAGTAAGCGAATGGCTCAGCATAATGAGTTCATGAACAACCAGTATCCTTATCCCGCCAAACCAAGGGATCAGTGGGAACTGGGCCTCAGCGCCGGTCTTCCTTTATGGATTGGAGACCTCCAGCCGCGTTTCGGTTATGGCGGCGGAATTTCGGTCAGAAAAAGCCTTGGGCACGTACTTTCCGTAAGGGGGCAGTACATGGGTACCTTTACAAAAGGGTATGATTATGAACCCCGGAATCCGCAAACGCAGGTTTCTCCTGGCGCAACAACAAACTTTTGGAGCTCCTATGGTACAGGACCCGTTTTCGTAAATTATAGGACAAGAACCCACCAGGGCGCTTTAGACCTGGTAGCGTCTCTAAATAATATCAGCTGGTACAGGGGCAATCCTAAGACCAATTGGTCAGCTTTTCTCGGTTATACGGCTGCAGCTGCGGACGTTGATATCGATGCGCGTAACGAGAGCGGTGCCAACTACAATTTTTCGGGTATTAACTGGATGAACCAGGACAGGACTGAAATAAGAAAGCAACTTACGGACCTTTGGGACGGTGAGTATGAGCACAATGCGCCGGTTTCGAAGGGTAACTCTACTATCGGTCGTATAAAGGACAACTGGCTGCTGGTTCATGGCCTTACAGCTGGTTTGGGTTTTGCAAGAAAACTGAGCGATAAAGTAAACCTCGGTATCGAACAGCGGTTCTCTTTCTTCTTTGATGATAACCTGGACGGTGTTACCGCGGGACAGTCGAAAGACCTTCTCAGCTTCACCAGCCTTCGCCTGAACATCAACATGGGTGATAATGCAACCCGCGTACAACCTTTATGGTGGCTGAATCCGAACAACTTCATTTACAATGAGTTGAACAGGCCTACCCACATGCAACTTCCGAAGCCTGTATTACCTGATGCTGATAATGATCACGTGACTGACCAGTTCGACCTCGAGCCAAATACGCCTGCAGGTTGCGTGGTAGATGTACGTGGAGTTAGCCGCGATACGGATGGTGACGGCGTTCCTGATTGTCGTGATAAAGAACTTATCACTCCTCAGACTTGCTGGCCAGTTGACGCTGACGGTGTTGGTAAATGCCCAGAGCCGGCATGCTGCGCAGAACTAAAAGCGAAAATCGATAGCTGCTGCCGCGGTGGTGGTGTAGGCGATTGCGCGATCACTTCATTGCCAGGAGTAGAATTCAGGTCAGGTTCTGTAGCACTCAGCAACGATGCTAAAGCTGTTCTGAATAACGCAGCTGAGCAAATCCGCAGCAACCCAGGTTGTCGCGTAAGGGTTATCGGTTATGGCGCTTCTGACAAGAGAGCACAACAGCTCAGCTGGGATAGGGTAAATGCTGTAATCCGTTACATGGTTGAGCAGCAGAACATCTCTGAAGACAGGTTTATCTTTAGCTATGGTATGGATGGTGCAGCAAATACTGTTGACCTGATCCCTACTGTTGAAGAAGGACCAAACACGGTTCCGGCTCCACACCCGAACCTGAAAAAGAAGTAATACGTTTTTGAAGAAATATCAAGCCCCCTGCATCGCAGGGGGCTTTTTTTATCCGAACGTTTTAAACATTCATTAACGGCATGAGGTTCAATGTAATGGCCTATAGTGCTTATTTTGGCTGGCAAAACCTTAACTTTGCCCACTTTATGAAACGTGCCTGGCCGATTCTTTTATTGATTGTAATAATTTCCACTTCCTGCGCTTCGAAGTTTTCAAAGGTCCTCAAGAATAAGGACAATGAATTCAAGTACAAGATGGCGGAGCAGTATTATGCGAAAGGGAAGTACAACTATGCTCAGCAACTTTTCGAGGAGCTGTTTCCCTATATAAAAGGCACCCCGCGGTTCGAAGACATGTACTATAAATATGCATACACCGCATATTATCAGAATGACTACTCGAACGCGGAAAATCTGTTTAAATCATTTTCAGAAACCTTCCCCAATGGTTTAAAGGCGGAGGAAGCGGAATACATGCGGGCATTCTCTTTTTACAAGCAATCGCCGAAAGTGGAGCTGGACCAAAGCGCTACGTTGAAGGCGATCTCGTTGATGCAGGCTTTTATTACCCAGCACCCAACATCGGCCAGGGTAAAGGAAGCTTCGATGATCATCGACGAGGGACGACAGAAGCTCGAGGAAAAAGAATTCCGCTCAGCTGAACTGTATTACAACCTGGGTTATTATCGTGCTGCGGCAGTTGCTTACGCCATCTTGATGGAGAATTACCCGGATTCGCAACGTGCCGATGAATACAAATTGAATATTATAAAGTCATATTACCGATTTGCTGAAATGAGTATCCCTGAACGTCAGCCAGAGCGGTTTGAAAAGGTGATCGAGGAGGTCCAGGACTTCATGGACCGGTTCCCTGATAGCAAATTTGCTCCCGAGGCAACAACTTTTAGAACAACTTCAACAAACAATATAAAAAACCTGCAAAATGAGCAAGCTAAGAAGGCAACTCAGCTCTAACACAAGTAACGTTGTGGAAACGAAGAACCTGGTGTCTATAAAAGAGCCTACCGGCAACCTTTATAAATCGATCGCAATAGTGGCCAAGCGTGCCAACCAGATCAATATTGCCTTGCGGGAAGAGCTGCACAATAAACTGGAAGAATTTGCCAGCCATACCGATAGTCTCGAGGAGATTCACGAGAATAAGGAGCAGATCGAGATATCAAGAGCTTACGAAAGAATGCCGAACCCGGCGATTCTTGCGACCCAGGAGTTCGCTGAAAATAAGATCTATTATCGTGACAACGATGAAGACCTGTTTCGTTGATCGGTATACACAGAATAATTTGACAAACGACAGTGTATGGCTGTCGTTTGTTATTTTTATATGTCCATGTTGAAAGGGAAAAAAATATTATTGGGCATTACTGCGAGTATTGCCGCCTATAAATCCATCTTGCTGGTCCGCTTACTCATCAAGGCGGGGGCGGAAGTAAAAGTAGTAATGACGCCGGCTTCTAAAGAATTTGTTGCACCGCTTACCTTATCAACCCTTTCGAAGAATCCCGTATTGTATAACATTTCAGATGAAGATACCTGGGCCAACCACGTGATGCTGGGTCGTTGGGCTGATGTCATGCTTATTGCTCCTTGCAGTGCCAATACACTGGCGAAAATGGCAAAGGGACTTTGCGACAACCTCTTGCAGGCTGTATACCTCTCGGCAACCTGCCCGGTAGCCATTTGCCCCGCGATGGACGAGGATATGTGGCATCATCCCGCCACGAAACGAAACCTGGAGGTGATTCAGTCGGATGGTGTGAAAGTAATGCCGGCGGAATTCGGCGAGCTGGCCAGTGGCCTCATTGGTGAAGGAAGAATGCCAGAGCCGGAGTCGATAGCTAGGTACCTGCAGGAACAGTTTTTCCGGACAAAAGAACTGGAAGGAAAAAAAGCGGTCGTTACCGCGGGCCCTACCTACGAAGCCATCGATCCGGTACGCTTTATTGGCAACCATTCTTCCGGGAAAATGGGTATCGCCATTGCCGAAGAGCTTTACCTGAGGGGCGCGGCGGTAGAACTTGTGTTGGGGCCCACGGAAAATACCACTACACTACTGGGAATATCCGTTACCAAAGTCAAGTCTGCCTCCGATATGCATACTACAGTCCTTGGGAAACTTCCCGGGACGGATGTCATAATAATGAGCGCTGCCGTGGCGGATTATGCGCCGGCCAGCCCTTCTAAGGAAAAAATAAAGAAGAACGAAGATACCCTTACCCTCAACCTGGTAAAAACGACGGATATCCTGAAGACCGTCGGTGCTATTAAAAAGGGGCACCAGTTGCTGGTGGGCTTCGCATTGGAAACCAACGAGGGGCATGAGGCTGCAAGAGATAAGTTAAAAGCCAAAAATGCGGATATGATTGTACTAAATTCACTCCTTGATCCCGGGGCGGGCTTCGGCAAAGACACAAATAAAATTACGATATTTACTAAAGACGGTGGGGAGCTCAGCTTCCTGGAAAAGTCAAAAATCGCAGTTGCCACTGACATCGTGGATCTGATTCTAACAAAATTGAAATGAAACGATTCTTTTTATTGTTGATCCTGGTTAATGCATTGAATGCAGCCAATGCGCAGGAACTGGAAGCGAAGGTCACTGTCAATGCACAGCGAGTGTACAATACCGTTGATAAGAAGATATTTACCTCGCTTCAAACACAGCTCACCAATCTGCTGAATAATCGTAAATGGACCAACGACGTTTTCCAGCCCAATGAAAAGATCAAGTGTAACTTCCTTTTGAATATTGACAAGGTCCTTGAGACAAACGTGTACCAGGCATCACTGACCATTCAATCTGCCAGGCCCGTGTTTAACGCCACCTACGAGGCCGCAATGGTTAATTATATGGATGCGGACGTTAGTTTCCGGTATGTGGAATTTCAACCCGTGGAGTTCAATGAAAATCGCATCCAGGGCACTGATCCACTTGCAGCGAACCTGACCGCGGTCTTTGGTTATTATGTGTACATGATATTAGGAATGGATTATAATTCGTTTTCGCCCAAGGGCGGGGACGCATATTTCCAAAAAGCATTGAATATTGTGAATAATGCACCTGAAAACCGGGCGATTTCTGGTTGGAAAGCCTTCGACGGATTGAGAAACCGGTATTGGCTCGCAGAAAATCTCACCAATACCCGCTACAACGTGGTTCACGATGTTATGTATACGTACTACAGGCAAGGCCTCGACAACATGTATGATAACGAGGCAGATGGCCGGCGCTCGGTACTCAATGCGCTTAAACAGCTCAAATCATTTAATGAACAGAACCAGAATACGATGATCCTACAGTTTTTTCTGCAAGGAAAATCACTGGAGCTCATCCGGATGTTCAAGAAGGCGCCACAGCAAGAACGTTCCGATGCATCTGCTATCCTTTCGCAACTGGACATCACTAATGCGTCCAAGTACAAAGACGAATTAAAATGAGATGGCTCATTATTTTCCTGATCTCTTCTTCGGTTTTCTTAGCCTGTTCTGGTAAAATTCCCGGCGATGTCATTGAACCGGAAAAAATGAAAAAGATTGTCTGGGAATTGATGCAGGCGGATGAATTGGCCATGCAAAATAAAACCGGGGATAGCTCCTTGAACCTCAAGAATGAGTCGTTCAGGCTGTATGACCAGGTTTTTGCCTTGAATAAGATCTCTCGCGATAAATTTCAAAAAAGCTACCGCTATTACCAGGAGCATCCCGCGCTGTACAACCAGATGATGGATGCAGTTAAAGACGCGTCAGATAAGGATAGAAAAACCGCATCTGCTACTGCCCAATGAGGTGGGTTAAGGACGTGACAGAATGAGTTCCATTAAAAACACCAATCTCTCTCCCAGAGAATCTCTTTCTTACATCATACATTTGTTGAAAGTTTGTATATGAATAAAGTGGTTTCCAACGCCGACGAAGCGATCCGGGATGTAACCGACGGGGCTACGATCATGCTGGGCGGTTTCGGTTTATGTGGCATCCCTGAAAATTGCATTGATGCACTAGTGCGCAAAGGAATTAAGAACCTTACATGTATCTCCAATAATGCAGGGGTGGATGATTTTGGTCTTGGTCTGTTGCTGCATACCAGGCAAATAAAAAAGATGATGAGTAGCTACGTGGGGGAAAATGCCGAGTTCGAACGGCAATTGCTCTCAGGCGAACTGGAAGTTGACCTTATTCCCCAGGGTACGCTGGCCACAAGAATACAAATGGCCGGAATGGGCATTCCGGCTTTTTATACTCCAGCTGGTTTTGGAACAGAAGTGGCCAATGGGAAGGAGGCCAAGGAATTTAATGGCAAAATGCACCTGATGGAGTATGCGCTGCATGCCGATTTTGCAATCGTGAAGGCATGGAAAGGTGATCGAATGGGGAACCTTGTATTTCGTAAAACGACTCGGAATTTCTCTACATCAATGGCAAAGGCCGGAAGAGTCACCATTGCGGAAGTAGAACAGCTGGTGGAACCAGGAGAATTGGAACCAGATCAAATCCACGTGGCAGGTGTGTACGTACACCGTGTTTTTTGGGGCCAGAACTACCTGAAAAGAATTGAAAGGAAAACAGTTCGGCTTCAAGATTAGCGTATGTTCCTTACAGCAAATGCACTTTCCATAAGGTATGGCATTGATGATAGGATCGCGAAATTCTTCGTCGATCGGGATCCGCCTAAGGATAATTTGTATTGGAAGGACAAGCAACTCTATCTTCGACCCAAACCTGGATATATCTTTCTTCCTTTGATCGTGGACCTTTTTTATCGCTCCGGGATCAGCCTTGAAGTGCTATTGAGCGAGGCGTTTGTGCATACGCTGGAGAAGATCGGGCATTATGCCGCGGAAGAGGAGGGTGGGTTGATTGACAAACCTGCAGCGGTAAGAAGTTGCCGGCTGGCGGTAGCGGAACAGGTAAAGAATCGTGAATTGCTGGATGAAGTTACTAACTACCTTAACGGTCGGAGTAGTTATATTTCAACGCTAGCTACTGCCTTTCCGGCTTTGCACCGCGGGGACTTGTTCTTGTTCAGTCTTTGTGTCCTCAACATTAACGGGGACAAACATCGCGAGATGGTAATAATCTGGTTTGCTTTAATCTCTACCTTGTTGCTCATGGACGACGCGGAAGATGTGTCTGAGGATAAGGAGACGGGGGAAGAGAATGCTTTTATTCAAAGTGGATTGAGCACGGAAGGATTTGAAAAGATAAAAGTTTTGGTTGCAGGTAACATTGAACGATTATCAAAAATAAACAAGTCAATGGCCGAAACGTTACATAAAAGTTTCGCTAACGCCATCGACAAACCCGGTTTCAAAGAATATTTAAACAACTGATTTATGGCATTAGATAAGTTTGGTATTGCGAAGCGCATCGCAAAGGAGCTGCGGGACGGCATGTATGTAAACCTGGGCATTGGTATTCCAACCTTGGTTTCGAACTATATCCCCCAAGGTATGACGGTTATATTGCAAAGCGAAAATGGGATTCTGGGTATGGGGCCATACCCGGTGGAAGAAGAAATCGATGCTGATCTGATAAACGCAGGAAAGGAAACAGTCACGGTAATACCTGGCGGAGCCTTTTTCGACAGTGCTGAAAGTTTTGGAATGATTCGGGCAGGCAAGATCGACCTTACGGTCCTTGGAGCTATGGAGGTGAGTCAGGATGGTGACATCGCCAATTGGAAGATACCGGGTAAAATGGTGAAAGGCATGGGCGGGGCAATGGACCTTGTAGCAAGTGCCAGGAACATCATCGTTGCGATGCAGCATACCAACCCAAAAGGAGAAAGCAAGCTGTTATCAAAATGTAGCTTACCGCTAACAGGCGTGAGATGTGTGAAAAAGGTGGTGACGGAACTGGCCGTTTTGGATGTTACCAATGAAGGTTTCGTGCTACGGGAACGCGCACCCGGGGTTTCTGTTGATGAAATAAAGCAGAAAACACTTGGCAAACTGGTGGTGGCGGATGATGTGCCGGAAATGATATTTTGACCTAATCGACCAGGTTGTTTTTTACCGCGAAAAACACCAGTCCCGCGGTATTTTTAACGCCAAACCGTTCCATGAGTCTTTCTTTGATACTCTCTACGGTGCGCGGACTAATTTCCATTTTTTGGCCAATTTCCTGGCTGGTGAACTCCATGCAGATGTAGCGTAACACGTCTTTCTCTTTGTCGGTCACAGGGAAATCGTTGTTCAGCGAAGGGATGTTCTTCGCTTTATTATGGGAACGCTTGAGGAGAATGCGGTTTACAAAATTATTGAGGTAATATCCCTTGGAGACCACGTCCGTAATCGCCTTTTTGATCTCTGCGGGGTCGGTACTCTTCAGTAGATATCCGTTGGCGCCATTCTCCATCAGGTGCGTAACGAACCTGTCGTCCTCATGCATGGTCAAGACGATCACCGCAATTTTCGGGTAATGTTTGCTAATGAATTTTGTTGCTTCGATACCATCTTTTACAGGCATCCGGAGGTCCATTAAGATCACATCAGGCTTTGCTTCGTCTAAATGGTTCAACAGCTCTTCACCGTTATCGGCTTCCAGGACAAACTTGATATTGGTATAATGCCGCAAAGAAAGGATAACCCCTTTTCTGAATATCTTATGATCATCTGCAATGGCGACTTTGATGTCCATATTTATTCAAAGGTAAAGAAGCAGAATTACTTTTCGTCTTCGTCTTTGGGCACGTCTATGCTCACTTTGAAGAATGACTGTGAAGGGTCCTGTTCGAACAAAATGTCACCATGCATCACCTTCAGCCGGCTTTTGATATTTTTCAGTCCCAGGCCTACATTGCTCTTATTGAGCTTATTGAAGTCATCCTGGGTAATGCCCCGGCCATCATGGTGCAGCCGGATGATCATTTCATCCTCATTATTATGTTGGGTCAGGTGAACAAACGAGGCGTTACTATGTTTCAGGATATTGTTGACCAGTTCCTGTACGATCCGGTATACGATAAGTTCTTTTTCCGGCTTGAGGCGTGTCCGGTAATCATAGAACCTGCAATTGACATTTAGCGAACCCGAGCCATTGATTTTTTGGAAGAAGTCAGTGATCGCGGATTCCAACCCGAAATTCTTCAGTGTTGGGGGCATCAGGCTATGAGAGATATTCCGGATCAGTTGTATCGTTTCATCGATGATTTGCTTGGCGTTATAGATGGACTGCAGTTGTTGGGCTTTGTCCTGGTTGACCAGGTTTTCGGTGAGGTATAGCCGGGCGGTAGCTAGGAGCGGGCCCGCATCATCATGGAGGTCGGCGGCGATGCGCTGTCTTTCTTCCTCCTGTAATTTTATCGATGCCCTCAATAATAATTTTTGTTGGTCTGCTTCCATTTCCTGCATACGGACTTGGTAACGGATCACTTTGCGTTGGTGGAAGATGATAAAAAGAATGAGCCCGATAGTCAAAAGGAGCATCCCCAATGTCCCGAAGAAAAGGAGCAAAGACACGTTAGAAGAATTTGACTGTAAAAGGTTCATTTAAGATTGCTGATTTGAAGTTTGCTATAGGGGTATCTGGTTTTATCCGGTATCATAAAAGCGATCGCAAATAGTAGGTTTTGAAGAAAATAAAGGAGTGAATTGATTACATAGAAATTTTCTTTCTCATGTTGACTAAGCGAGTTGGTATAAAGGAATAAGAAAAAAGTCCCGGCTTTATAAATTAGAACAGCTACAACTATCCAGAAAGCTGGTGAAGCGTAAACAAACAAGGTATCTGGTCGTGAAAGCTGGTAATAAAAAAATGCTAATGAAAAAACGATTAGTAGTAAGGTAGCGCCCCCATTGTATATGCTATCATTTTCATGAATTTTCCCAAGAACTAAATTGCGTAAGACCCATATGATGGCTGAGATCGCAATTGCTGCAATTCCAAGATTCCGCCAAAAAGGCTGATCCTTCATTATGATGATAAAAATCAAAAAAAGGAGACTCAATTCGATAAGAAGCAACAGGTTTGATAGCCTTATCGTTGAGAATACGCGGAAATGGCTGTTTGGTGTGAGCCTAGTTGAATTACCCTTTAATTCGATAATACGGGTATTCGAATTAGGAACAGTTAATATGGTGGAGACGCTGCCCGTAAACTGCTCGGAAACAAAGAACTCCCCTTCGTGAAGTTCTCCTTGGGAGATTTGGAGCGTTGCAGTTTGCAAACCATTGCTCACCTTGGAATCGGTAATAACTCCTGACGCAACTGGCTTTTTACTATAATAATTGCCAATTATATCGAAAGAAAAAGCTGCCAGTATTAAAAGCAGGCATACCCATTTGAGTTTTTCTTTCCAGTTCCTTTTCAGGAAAAGAAAAACCAAAATGGGTAGAATGCATGAATAAACGGAGATATCGGCTATTGATTCCGGGCTGATAGTTTTGGTTTTGCACCAAATGTAATCAATCGCCCTAATAAATCATAATCATGACCAACCGGAAGAATCA
>JAJTCI010000060.1 GCA_021323155.1 Chitinophagaceae bacterium
CGCGTTCTATTGTTAAGACCGGGAATAATAAATACATCCTGAAGCCAGTGATACGCACCACATTGCAGGCAGTTGGCGGAAGCATCAGGGGTTTTGTGAAGCCAGACAGCGTTCAGACCGCGGTATACGCGATCCGTGGCACTGATACATTCGGCACCTATACATCAAACGGAAGCTATACGATCCGCGCGCTCGATGCCGGCACCTACAGCATGCTTTTCGTTCCATCCGATACAACTTATAACAACGCGACAAAGACGGGTATTACTGTAACTACCAATACCGTGACCGTTGTAGACACTGTTGTTTTAGCCCACTAGGTGGGAATATCCAATGTCAAATGGGAAACCAGGGCCATTCTATCAAGAGTGGCCCTTTTTTATGTGGTAATTTTAATCGTGATTGGATAGCTGAATGTTTACATTAGTCATCCAAAACCACCATCTATGCCCAGATATGTTATTGAAAGGGAGATCCCCGGCGCCGGTAATCTCAGTGCCGACCAGCTCAAAGGTATTTCGCAGACCTCCTGCAGTGTGTTAGCAAAACTGGGCTCCGAGATCCAGTGGGTACACAGCTATGTGACCGGCGACAAGATCTATTGCGTGTATATCGCGCCGAATGAAGAAATGGTGAGAGAACATGCCAGGCAAGGCGGTTTCCCGGCGAACAGCGTAAGCCAGGTGGCAACGGTGATCGATCCTACCACCGCGGAATAGTTATTATCCATGACTCCATTTTCAGTGGCCGCCTGATCATGGCGGCCTCAATCCTTATGTACAAGCCTCTCAGCGCGCCCTAAAGAAGGGCTACTCTAAAAAACAGGGATAAAAACAACCTCCCGGGCAACCTTCCTGATCTTTTCTGCATTTATATTGTAGCAGCATGGAACTCCCGCAACTACTCAAGGCCTGTGCAAAGCACCAGCTGATGGCACAAAAACAACTGTTCGACCTGTATGCCCGCCAGATGTACATCCTTTGCCGGCGCTACATGCGTAGCAACGAGACGGCGGAAGAGGCGATGATGAACGGGTTCTATAAATTCTTCACCAGCCTCCACAAATTCACCTATGCAAGCGAGGCGGCAACCACGGCCTGGATAAAGAAAATGATGGTGAATGAATGCCTGGCTTTGCTTCGTAAGAAAGAGCACCTGATGATGGTATCGGAGGTGGAGGCCGAAGAGATCGCTGACCACCCAGTGGTGCTGGATGACCTGCAGGCGGAAGAAATATACCTACTTGTCACCCGCCTCCCGATCGGTTACCGGACAGTCTTTAACCTCTACGCGATCGAAGGACTCGGGCATAAAGAGATAGCGACGCTTTTGAATATTACCGAGGGCACCAGTAAAAGCCAGTTGAGTAAAGCGAGGCAGTGGCTGCAAAAAATGATACTCGAACAAAACAAGGAAACGCATGCAGGAAGGTAGATCCATACAAACGAAAATGGCGCAGCTGAAGAAGTTGCCACCTGGGTTCGGTGCAGACCCGGAAGGCGCCTGGGAGCAACTGGAACACCGCCTTGCCGGGAGGAAAAAGGTTTATACAGGCTGGTGGAGATGGGCAGCGGTATTATTGACCGTCGCTGCGTTAGGTGCCTGGTTTTTCTCTGTCAAAGACGATGCACCCGTCGTGGAAAACAAACCACTCCCCCGCCCTGCAGAATTTGTAAATGGTGAAAAAGCCCTGGTGATTAAGACAAATACAATAGCGCAACCATCCCGGGCAGTCCAGGCAACAACGGCCCGGGCAGTGCTTCCACAGAGAACAGATTCAATGATCGTAGTCGTTGAGTCTTCACCGGATACTACAATAATCATTGAACCAGTAGTCACCATTCCGGCTCTACCCACAGTGACTACACCAAAGAAATTAAAAGTGGTCCATCTGAATGAACTGTACGATTTCCAACAGGAAAAGCGGGAGTCGTTTGGCAATGCCGGTGTTCCATCGACAGCTCTTGAAACCCCAGGGAAAAATAACGTATTCCCTTACTTCGGCAACAGGAAGAATAAGCAACCCAACAACAATTAACCACATGAAACAAAGCTTTCTGATCCTGCTGTTCATCACAGCAGCAGCCCATGTCTTGCCCGCGCAATACGCCTTCCGCGTATCCGTCCCCACACCGGTATCGGAGTGGCTATTTAATTCACCTTCGCCGCATTCAACACGCGTTCATTTCGACTTCGAGCTGGGAAAAGGAAATAAACTGGCAATTGAAATGACTCAACTGGGACAGTTAAATCATTTGCCTTCCGTGGATTCGATACTGTTCCAGGTGAAAAGAGCGCTGGGGCCACTAAAAGATTCCTTTAAAGCGGACGGCATCGTTCGGCGGATAGATTATGTGGCCACCCACGGTCAGCCTCCCAAGATCCGCATCGTCAATCATACCGAACGCCCGAAAAGTTATAGTTACGTGGAAGGCGAGCTGGTGCAGCTAAAGACCGATTCCGATACGGTCCGCATCGTGTTGCACGTCGCTACGGGTGAGATGATGCGGGTGAGAACACAAACGGGTACAAAGGAGTGGCCAGGGCTGCATCCTTTCGTGATGACCCTGGCGTTGAACAACATCGCGGACATCAACAGCCTGCCGGATTCAACGCTTTCAAAAGCAGTGAACATGATCCTGGCACAGGCAACGAAGTACCTGCAACCCGGTGCAAAAAAGCCGAACAGGAACGCTTACTTCTACGCGCACTTTGACATGCTCACGGGGAAAATGCAGCCGATCAAAGAAAGGTATGAGCACCATACACGGAATGTCTTTGAACCCACCATTCAAATGGGACTGCAATATGGCAGGGGTGATTTCATCCCTTCTGTTGGGCTGGGCATTCAATACATCCACGGTTACGAACCTTCATTTGGCAACAGCCATTTGCGCTTATTCTGGGAACCCCATTTTATCTTTTCACGCAACACGACCAATAAACTGGTGACGCAACGAAACGATTTCATTACGATGCAGTACACCCAAATGCCCTCGGGAAAAGAAAGAAGGGAGCTGTACACGATCGGGAATATCACCCTCGGTTACCTTGCTTTGCGGCGCGGTGATTTCTTTGAAAAGCACACGTTCAAAATGGGATTGCCCATGCTGGCCTACGGCAATCTCCTCTTTGAGCCACAGTATTTTTTTGACAGGGGGTTCCGGCACTTCAGTCCTTCGGTAAAATTCACAATGTTGTTCGAATAGAAGACTCAGAACGAAAACTGCAGTTGGGAAGGTGTGGACTTCTTTGGCTTTACGGGTAAAGGATAATCGTTCCCTTTGATGTAATATATTTCCGATTCGTTATAACGCGAGGCGATGACCATCTTCACTTCGCCGGCATGCGCGTCGAACATTTCCTGCACCAATTCCGGGCGATTGTTGTTACTGGAAAGGTGAGACAGGAAGAGATGCGTCATGAATGACGGCCGGTGTTGCCGGAATACTTCCAGTGCCTGCGCATTGCTCAGGTGGCCCTTGCCGCCGGTGATGCGTTTCTTCAGGTGAAAGGGATAGCCGCCGTGCTGGAGCATGAACTCGTCGTAGTTCGACTCCAGGAAAGCCGCGTGGCACTGGCTGAAATGTTGCACCAGGTTGGAACAGGGCGCACCGATATCGGTGAAGACACCCACGTTCACGTTATTGCAGGAAACGAGAAAACTGTAAGGGTCCGCGGCGTCGTGCAGCTTGCTGAATGCAGACACGCGTATCGAACCAATGTCGATGGGTGCATTCCCCGCGAACGTGCGCGACAACTGCTTATCCAGTTTGATACGTCCATGGCGGCGCGTAGCATCCGTAATGTAAACAGGCAGGCGGTGTTTGCTGCTAAGCAGCTCCACTCCTTTGATGTGATCGGTGTGTTCGTGGCTGATGAAGATGGCTTTGATCTTTGCCATGTCCAGTTCAAGGCGGTTGAGGCGCTTCTCGATCTCGCGGCAGCTGAGGCCGGCATCGACCAGTATGGCTTCCTTTTCATTTCCAACGTAATAACAGTTGCCGTTGCTTCCACTGTTCAGCGATGCCACTTGTAAACTCATAAACAGTACAAAGAAAAAGCATTCCGGGCAAGGCCGCCGGGAGAAATCAGTCTTGTGGTTCTTTTTTTATCCAGATCGTTCCATTCTTGCTTTCCTGCTTGCCGATCAGTCCTTTCCTTTCCAGCGACTGGAGGCGCAGGCGCGAGTCTTCGGCAGATGCACCCGTGAGGACGGAGAACTCCTTCTCCGTCATGGAGTAAAATGTTTTAAAAAGTTGCACCGGGTTGTCAGGTATCGCCTGCTTCACCGCGTTTGGTAATAATCGCAGGACGATATTTTCAAATTTGTCATAGTCGTGGTAACCGGCCACACGCAGTAACCTGCTATTCCCATCAGAAAATATAAGCGTAGGAAACACTTTGATACCGAGGTCTGTGGCCAGTTCAAGGTCTGCTTTGAAAAGCCCGGGTGCTTTTCCTTCGAAATCTCTTTTGAGACGGGCGGCATCCAAGCCGGTCTCGAACGCGGCTTTTTCCAGGAACTCCCACTTGATGATATTCTTTTTTTCCAGGAACAACATCTCTTTTATACGACGCAGGAATAAGATGGCCTTATCGGTGTCCTGCATTTGCGCGGCTTTGAATGCGATCGATGGCGGGTACGATGAAGATAACGGATCTTCAAACCACACGTCGCCATCCAGCGGTGTATCGTAGAGCTGGCAAACTTCTTCCCAATGCCGCGCGGCGTCGGAAGGTTTCCTGATCTGCCCGCGGTCATAACCTTCCCAGGAAGGCAGCAGGCCGCCCATGCAATATTTTATATCGAGGTATTTACCGTATTCCAGGTACAGCTTCCGGAGTAATGGCTGGATCACCCAGCACGTGGAACATACCGGGTCTGTAAAATAGAGTACCTGTACCGGTTTCTTCTCCAGCACTATTATTTTCGGTGGGATGAGGGGAACAGGGATCTCATCGTCGTTTACGGATGAAGGATTGCGGAACCATTCATTGAGTTCGCGCCCGGCGGTAATGTGTTTACCGATGTCGTTTGCCCGTACCCGGTAATACCGCTGGAACGCGGCCTCTATGCTCGTGGCATTGGCCAGGCAGGCGCTGAGGGTCTTGGCGTCTACCAACGCGTTGGTGGTACCCGTACTGGTAAATGGCAGCGCGAGGTGCGCGGCGTCACCGATCAACACGACGTTCTGGTGATGGAATTTTGGCAACAGGTCAAAGTCGGTGGTGTTCCAGACATAGCTGCGGGTGAAATCATTGGCGTCGATCACGGCCTGCACCACTGAGGGGAACTCGCCTAGTTGTTCACGGCAGAATGCTTCCAGTGAAGCCGGGCCGTTGTTTTCAAAATCAGAATAAGTGGGATCGTATTGCATGAACCACACGTATTCATTATTTCCTGTAGGGATGAGACCGAAGGCCAGGCCTCTTTTTTCATGCTGGTACTTGGTGAACGCAGGTGTGTCGGTTGACAGGCCCAGGTCCATCGTGATGCTGCCCACGATCTCTTTCACTGTAACCGGGGAGTAGTTCACTTTACCCATTATTTCCTGCCGCACTTTTGACTGGCTGCCATCGGCACCGATAAAAATATCGCCGTGCTCGGTGTCACCATTATCAAACACCGCGGTCACCACTTTATCTCCTTCATAGAGGAAGTGAGAAAAGGTTCTGCCCATGCGTACATTCCCCGGCGGGAATAAGTTATAGAGGAACCGCGTGAGGTCGGCGCGTTTGATGCACTTCCAGTGATCAAGTTTCAGGTATTTTACGTCGGCTCCGCCCGGGCGCTTCAGGTTAAACGCCTCTACCTTGTTAGAAGGAAGCTTTACCAGGCTCCCGTTCTTGAGGGTGTTGAGTATCTTCTGTCCCTCCTGGTGCATAAGGAAGGCATGGCCTTGAGAGGGAACGTCGTCGGCACGCTCGCACACCACCACTTCGTGTCCATTCTTTTTTAAGAGAATTCCAAGAGAGAGGCCGGCGATTCCGCCACCGACGATTACGGCTTTCATTAGTTGGGAGCTGTGGTGTGATTCAATCGAAAATATCGGTGCAAAGATAAAACATTCCTTTCGCCGGTTTGGATTAATCGCAGCTAAGTGCTGATTAAAAAACAATTATGAACTACAGACTGTTTTTATGTATTCTTAAACAGGGGCAACTTCTATATGGCCAGGCAGTTGCATTTTCCTGTATCACTGAAAAAAGATAACTTGTAAATGCCAAATCTATGCTGCCATGAAGAAGCCCTTATTTCTTGCATTCCTGTGCGCTATTGTTTTCACTGCCACTGCACAACAGGCCGACAGCCTCAAGAAAGTGATCGCCAACGGTCACGACACCAGCAAGGTGCTGGCATATGTTGCATTCAGCGATATCACGAAGAATCCCGATTCTTCGGTTGCGTTGGCAGAAACAGGACTGGCGCTCGCCCGCAAGACTAAGTTCAAAAAAGGAGAAGCGGAGAGCCTGAAGCAACTGGCGAATGCCTATTTGAAGACAAGTAACAACGCGCGTGGGCTCGAGTACTTTCTTGGCGCGCTTAGGGTTTATGAAGATATGGACGACCAGGATGGTATCCAGCTGATGTTACGGCAGATCGGCCGCATCTACACCCGCCAGGGAGACCGGGTTACCGCGCTCAGTTATTTCAAAAAAGCGGGGGAAATACTCAAGCAGATCAATAAAGATGAGCAACTGGTGTATTTCCCGATCGGCAGTATCTACGACAACATGGATAAGAACGATTCGGCGTTGTTCTATTACCAGCGGGCTTATGAATACATTTCTACTTCCGGCGACAAAAAAGGAATGGCAGGGGTACTTAGCCACCTTGGGACCCTGCACGTAAAGATGAACAACATCCCACTCGCTTTGAGTTATGGGCGGATGGCAGTAGCCGCGTTCGACCAGTATAACAAAGGCATGGGCGGTTCGGCATACAACCACCTGGCCGAGATATTCATCAAAGCAGGCATGAAAGATTCAGCGATCTATTACGCTGAAAAAAATTATGCAAAAGGCGAAATATTGGGAGACCGGGACATGAGGCTCGAGTCATCTTCATTGCTCGCACGACTTTATGATAACGACCAGGCAGCGCTGAAGTACTATCGCATCGCGGCCGTGTTGAGGGATTCGCTTTATAATAGCCAAATCACTACCCAGATCCGCAACCTTAGTTTTAATGAAAGAAAAAGACAGGAAGAGATCGCACTAGCACAGACCACAGAAAAAGACGAGCGACGTAAGAACATTCAATATGGCGCCATCGCCATTGGACTCATCACCCTGGTGATCGGGTTCCTGTTACTCAGCCATAGCGTGATCGTAAATGAACGCCTGATCCGGTTCTTCGGCATCATGGCGTTGCTGCTCGTCTTCGAATTCATCAACCTGGTAGCACATCCGTATATCGGCGACCTGCTGCATCATGAACCCATCTGGATGCTGCTGGCGCTGGCGGGTATCGCGGCCCTCCTGATCCCTTTGCACCACAAGCTTGAAAAAATGGTGGAACATAAACTGGTGGAGAAGAATAAACGCATCCGACTGCAGGCCGCCAAAAAAACCATCGCTAAACTGGAGGGTGAGACGACAGTGATCACGCGAGAAGAAAAACCGGTGCATTAGCCTGCTACTTCCAGCCAATCCGCAAACCTACCGTCAGGTTCAACAACACGGTCTTGCCGGTGGTGGCGTCTACCCTGTTGCGGTTTACGTGCAAGTTCGGGTGATGCCAACCGATCAGGTGGTCCCGGTCGTTATCAAACTCTCTATTGGATGTAAAAACATCGCGAACGCGAATACCCAGTCCTGCATAGGTTTCCACCAACTGGTGTTTCCTATACCTGCGTTGGATACCGAACACCAGGTTGGCGCCGCTCACCGTCTTGATCACACCAAAGTCGTCATAACGGCGTTTCGAGCTATCCCCCTGGAAGAAATAGATGATAGAAGTGGTGTGATGGTCCTTCGTAAAAAAAGCATTCAACGCCAGGTAAGGGCCTTCCATCCTGCGTGGTGCATCGCCGAGGTAGAAGCGCAACTCCGATTTCAATTTGAACCCGCGGTTGGGGTGCCAGGTGGTATCCGCCGTTTCGTAATAACTGCGCCGGTACTTCCATCCGAACTCGTTGAACCAACTAAAGCGTGACGAGATACTGTATTCAATGCCGCCTTGTATCGTGGGAAATGAAGGTTCATCCACCAGGGCGAGCGGTGAAAATCTGAAAGCGACACGCGGGCCCTGGGCGGAAACCGCAAGCGTGCATAACACTAAACAGACTACAGGAATGAATTTCATTCGCCCAAAAGTTTATTACCCAGACACGATGTAATAGCGATCCGTGGCTTCCAGGACCAGCTTTTTTTCAAAGCCTCGCAACCGGTCTTACAACTTGATCTTCACTCCACCGTTGAAAACAAATCCCTCGGTATGGGTCCATATCTGGTCGAACGTAGGGTCCAGGTGTGAACCGTTGACCACATTCTTATAGCGGCTCTGCCTTGTGTCCGTGAAATTCTCAAAGTTGATATACACTGAAAACTTAGGGAACAGCTTCTCCGCCATAAAGCCGAGCTCTTCGAACGCGGGTGACCGGCTGCCGTCATCCAGGTATTGCCTGCCGGTGAAATAACCTTCCAGGCCGAGCTTGATCACGTCTTCCTTTTCGTAGATCAGGGCGGTGTTCAGTTTGTTCCTGGGCACAAGGGGAAGAAAGCCGTTACCGGTAAGGTAATTTGCTTTCGCGTGGGTGAAAGTATAGCCAAGGAAGAGTTTAAAATTCTCGCGGAATATGAACCGCGCGTTGGTTTCAAAGCCGGCGCTCTTTACCGGTCGGGTGGCATTTACGAAATTGTAAGTACCCGGACCAGTAGGCTGTAACACCAGCGGACTTTCTATCACCGTATAAAAGAACATATGGTTCAGTGTGAAGGCCAGGTCCTCTCCCATCTTAGTGCGGAAGTTGACGTCGGCAGTGCCACCATAACTCTTTTCCGAGCGCACACCCTGCAGTGGTGCCACGCCCTTGTACTGGATGGTTTCTGTTTCCTCGGTGAACAAGGTAGGTGTCTTGTATCCCATTCCCGCACCCACACGTGAGGACCATTTGCTGGCCCAGTTGACCAATAATGAAACGCGTGGTAAAGCGAATACCTCCGTTTTTTCATAAAGGGTATTGCCGTGGTTGGCTACATCAAGTCGAAGTCCCGTCTCCAGCTTTATTTTTCGCGTAGCGTCCCAGGTATGTTGTATATACAAGCCACCCGTTCTTAATGTATGATCGCGCGCGCTGGAAGTGGACAGCTTATCCCGGAATTTGTTATAGATAAAATTACCACCGAGCACCAGGTCATGCTTCGCGCCATTGACCACGTAAGCCACATCGGTGTAAGCGTTATGATCGATGCCCGAGAATATATAAGCGGGTATTTCAATACGGCGGTCGAACACGCCAAAGCTTTGCTTGATGGTGAGCCGGCGGTGTTCTCCTATCCTTTTATCGAATTCGAGCGTGCTGATATTGCGGGTGGTGTTGTTGATCTCTACGTAGCGGTGCGAAGCATCCGGCTTACCGCGGATCACCAGGATGTCACCACCTGTCCGTTCACCCTTTGTGAAACTATTGCCAATGGCGATGGTGGTTGATGCGCCCGGGTACAGGAAAAGCTTCGGGTGCAGGGTGAACTCATCCGACTCCGGTACTTCGGTGAAATCGTCTTTGTCTACGTCGTACACTTTCTGCTTGTTGTACAGGGCCAGCATGGTAAAGCCCGCTTTCTTTCCGCGCGATGCAGCGAACCCACCGATATTTGTCTGCCCGATATTGGAATGGTTGATGATGAAATTGTATTCCGGTTTACTTCCCGGAGTCTTAGAGATAAAATTCACCACGCCCGCAATGGCACCGCCGCCAAATAATGGCGAAGCCGGTCCTTTGATGATCTCTACCTGTTTCAGGTCGAGTGGTGGTATCTCCAGTACGCTGAGTCCGCTGGAGAAATTCCCAAAGTTGGCAAAGCCGTCTTTCAGCAATTGCGTATAACGGCCATCCAATCCCTGTATCCGGATGCTCGCGTTGCCTGAAGTGGCGGAGGTCTGCTGCACCTGTATACC
>JAJTCI010000312.1 GCA_021323155.1 Chitinophagaceae bacterium
GCCGGTAGCTACCGCGCCCTTGGAGAGTTTCGATTTATACCGCTCAACAAGCGAATCGTAATTCCTGGCTTCGCGGTTCATCTTTCCGAAAGCAAGCCGCAGGCCCCAACCCGGTAAGCGGTACGCGAGGTTCAGCGGTTTTACCGAACGGATCATATGGTCAAGGTGTTGCCCGGCCGACCATTTGCCATCATAACACTTTTCGAAGACCTCATCCGGTTGTGTCTCAATGAAACGGTGCAACGCACCTGCTGCAGTAGAGAATGCTGTTATGATCTCGTCTTTATGCATCACCGCCTGAAAGTAATTTTTCAATAGCGGTATCATATTGCACCTTCCAATCTTTGATATTGCCCCAGTCCTGCCCATTCACTTTGATCTCTCCCGCGGTAACAGTACCCAATACCATTACTGTCGCGCCACCTGCTTTGATTTGTTCCGCCTGTTCTTTGCTGCAGGTGACCACCACGCGTGATTGCGCTTCTCCAAACCAGAAAGCATCGGAACGCAGGGAAGTGGTTGCACTCACGTCGAATCCCAGGTTCCGGTGGAAACCTTTTTCCAGCAGCGTCACGATCAACCCGCCTTCACTGATATCGTGTGCGGACTTAATCAATTTATCTTTAATGAAGCCCGCGATCTTTTGCTGCAACGCGAATTCTTCTTCAAGTTCAAATACAGGTGCTGGTGAAAGTTCAACGCCTTTTATTTTATGCAGGTATTCAGATGAACCGATATCATTCTTCGGCGTACCGATCAACAGGATAACGTCGCCTGCTGCTTTATAGTCCATCGTCATCCGGTTCTCCAGGTCCTCTATAACACCCACCATCCCGATCGTCGGGGTAGGGTAGACCGGCCCTTCCGGGTTTTGATTATAAAAGCTCACATTACCGCCCGTGACCGGTGTATTGAACCTCCGGCATGCGTCACCCATTCCCGTCACCGCTTTTACGAACTGGTAGTACACCTCCGGGTCGTACGGGTTACCGAAGTTGAGACAGTTGGTCACGCCCAGCGGTTCACCACCACTGCACACGATATTCCTCGCTGCTTCCGCCACCGCGATCATACCGCCCTTGTAAGGATCGGCGTGCACATACCTGCTGTTGCAGTCCACCGTCATCGCAAGGGCTTTCCCGGTGCCTTTCGCCAGTATGACCGCCGCGTCGCTGGGTTGATTGGTTGATGTATTCGCCGCGCCCACCATGCTGTCATATTGCGTATACACCCAACGCTTGGACGCGATATTGGGAATTTGTATCAATTGTTCTGTTACGCTTTTAAGATCCTTAGCTTCTTCAATGGACGATATATCAAAGCCAGCTACTTCTGCTAAATATTTCTGTTCAATATAAGGTCTTTCATACACAGGAGCGCCACCACCCAGTACCAGCTCGTACGCTGGTATCTCCGCTTCCAGGTCGCCGTGCATATAGAACTTCAGCAGGCCATCGCCCGTTACCTCACCAATATTGCTTGCGCTGAGATCCCATTTCTCAAAAACCTTCAACACCGCTGCTTCTTTTCCTTTCTCCACCACGATGAGCATACGCTCCTGGCTTTCACTCAGCAGTAATTCCCAGGCTTTCATGTTTTGCTGGCGGGTCGGTACTTTGTCAAGATCGATCCGCATTCCCACACCACCCTTGGCGCTCATCTCGGCGGTGGAGCAGATAATACCTGCCGCACCCATATCCTGCATTCCTACGACGGCACCTGTCTCGATCACTTCCAGGCAAGCCTCCAGTAATTTCTTTTCCTGGAACGGGTCACCCACTTGTACTGCGGGTAATTCCTCCGTGCTTTCTTCCGTAATATTCGCGCTGGCGAAAGACGCGCCGCCGATGCCGTCTTTCCCGGTTGCGCTGCCAACAAAGAACACGGGGTTGCCGATCCCTTCCGCGGTAGCTGAAATGGTCTTGCCCACCTTCACGATACCAACGCTCATCGCGTTCACCAGTGGATTGGTATGATAACAGTCCTCGAAATATACTTCACCACCCACAGTGGGTACACCAAAACAGTTGCCGTAATGCCCGATGCCATGCACCACCCCCGCGAGCAGCCTTTGTGTTTTTTTGTCTTTTAGATTTCCGAAGCGCAGGCTGTTCAACGAGGCGATCGGCCGGGCCCCCATGGTAAAAATGTCTCTTTGTATACCACCCACGCCTGTCGCGGCGCCCTGGAACGGCTCGATGGCAGACGGGTGGTTATGGCTTTCGATCTTGAACACCACGCCATAGCCATTACCCATATCCATCAGCCCGGCGTTCTCTTCACCCGCGGCTACCAGCATCTTCCCGCCGCTCCGGGGCAGCGTTTTGAGCCATTTGATCGAGTTCTTATAACTGCAGTGTTCACTCCACATGCCGCTGAAAGCGCAGAGTTCCGTGAAGTTGGGCGTGCGCCCCAGTTTCTCTTTGATCAGTTCGAATTCTTCTTCTGTAAGGCGAAGTTCCTGGGCAGTTTTGGCGGTTATTTCCATAACGCTGCGAAGGTAAGGAACGCGGTGTTGAGGCAGGCCGGCTTTTATACACGGCCCGTGAAATCTGCTTCCTCTCCCCTGATCCTGCCGGAATAGGCACTGCCTTCGCACCTTTGCGCCTTTGCGTGAACCTCATCTTTCCCTTCTGCCTTACCACGTTTTCCCTGAAACCCATTATTTTCAATGTCCATGACGCAAACTGATATCGCCAGCCTCCGTCTCTTCAA
>JAJTCI010000061.1 GCA_021323155.1 Chitinophagaceae bacterium
ATTCGAACTCGTAGCCACCCGGTATGGCGGTGACCTTTTTGATGTTGCCGGCCTGCTCACTTAAACGTGACTGGGAGAAAGCGCTTATTGACGTAAACACCAGGAGGGTAACAAGCAATCGTATCATGTGTAAGAATTACACAATGAAAGTAGGGAAAAGATGGGATGATGTGGTACTACCCTCTCCTATGGTGCCGCGGCTACCAGGGTGGCTGCCGGGCGTTGTCCAGTCCCGTGTCAGTCCCGACTCAGTCCCGACTCTGTCCCGACTCTGTCCCGTGTCTCGAAGTACTGACGCCTATAGGGTACCTATGTTACTTCTACTGCTGGCGGCAGGTACACTGCACCCCGGTTAAGGGTTGATCCGTCCTGGCTACAGGGTCGCCATCGCCCAGGTGGATTCTTATACGCATCAACCCCCAACCAGGATGGGATCTAATGAGGAAGAAGGCCAGGTACCCGTTAGGAGAAGATAGGGCCACGGTCGGCCCGAACCCGAAGCTTACCCGAGACTAACCCGAGACTAACCCGAGGCTAACCCGAGGCTGGGTGGCTATGAACTGGCCCCGGAACGGCTTTTACCAACACGGATTTACCACATAGACACATAGGCACATAGTCCAGTCCTGGATAGCAACATTATGTGTCTATTTGCCTATATGGTAGAACCTGAAGCTAACCCACGACTAACCCGAGGCCAACACGCATTAAACACATAGACACATAGGCACATAGGCACATAGTCCAGTCCTGGATAGCAACCCTATGTGTCTATGTGCCTATGTGGTAGAAAAATACCGAAAGACTAAGCCCAAAGATTGTTTGGATACTCCTGTTGGTCCACCAACTTATTAACGCTGGCCTGTACGGAAGGGGCGTCTTCTTTGTAGGTCACGCCGAACCACTGCGCCGTAGTAGGAATCACTTTGATCGTGCCCTTGCCACTGTTGATGAATTCATCGGCTACGATGGGTATAAAGAACTCCGATTTGGGTTCGTTCATGTGTTTATCCAGGAAATCGTTGAAGGACGCTTCCATCAAACCGAACACGCTGGGATGGAAACCCCAGAAGTTCATGCTCACGCTGCTGTCCTCGCCCACCTCGTGGAGGCCGGAGATATCTTCATAAGTGATCTTACCGCTGTCGTTACGATAGATCTTCGTGCGTTCGTTGATCGATACCAGGTCGTTCTTATCGTTCACTTCGCAAACGCCGCGGCTCACGCTGCCGTGTGCGCTGAGTGTGCGTTTCAATTCATATCCAACAATGCAATATTTCTCCGGTGAACATTCTTTCGTAAGAAAGTCATAGGCTTTCACAAACGCGTCCTGTCCGTAAAAATCATCCGCGTTGATCACCGCGAAAGGCTCCTGCACCGCGTCCCTGCAACACAATACGGCGTGCGCGGTACCCCAGGGCTTGGTGCGTCCTTCCGGCACCTTCCGGTCACCGATGAACGAATCCAGTGCCTGGTACACATAGTCGGTCGCGATCCTGCCCTTCAGCTTTGGTTCGAAGATCGTCTTGAAATTATCCGCGAATTCCTCCCTGATGATAAACACTACTTTTCCAAAGCCCGCGCGGATGGCGTCATAGATGGAATAGTCCATGATGGTCTCGCCGGAAGGACCGAAAGATTCCACCTGTTTCATACTACCATACCTGCTGGCCATACCGGCTGCCAAAATCACGAGCGTTGGTTTCATATCCACACTTATTTTTGAGCCAGCGAAGCTATACCAGAATCATTTCCCCGCCAATTTATACTGTTGCAAGTACAGGCCATACCCATTCAACATGTTATACCAGGTGTATTCCAGGATACACTGGTGGACGTGTTGCGTGCCGACCTGGTGCATCCCATTGTAAGCGGCAACAAGTATTTTAAACTGAAAGTTTACATCGCTGAAGCGCTGTTGCAAAACAAGACAACACTCGCTACGTTTGGTGGTGCATGGTCCAACCACATCGTCGCCACCGCCTGGGCCGGCCGTGAAGCCGGGCTAAAAACAGTCGGGATAATAAGGGGCGAACAACCCCCAATACTTTCACAGCCATTAGCAGATGCAGCTGACTACGGGATGCAGCTGGTATTCATGAGCCGCGAAGCATACGCGGACAAACAAGCAGTGATGAAGCGTTATCGCCAGCAGGACTGGTACTGGGTAAACGAGGGCGGGTATGGCCACAAAGGCGTTCTGGGCGCAATGGAAATGTTGCAGCAACCAGGTACCGCTTCATATACACATATTGTTTGCGCATGTGGTACGGGCACAACGGTGGCGGGACTTATGGCGGCGGCTTTGCCCCATCAACAATGCATTGGCATTAGTGTTTTAAAAGGCCATCATTCTTTGAACGACGAGGTGATGGGCTTGTTGGAACATTCAGCCTATCATCAACCACCGGTGTTCTTCCACGATTACCATTTCGGTGGTTATGCGAAACACCCACCGGAACTGATCGAATGGATGAATGGATTCTGGCGCGCGACAGAGATCCCGACCGATATCGTGTATACAGGGAAGCTTTTTTATGCCGTTAAAGACCTGGTCGAAAAGAACTATTTTTTACCGGAACATAAATTGCTGGTAGTGCACAGCGGCGGGTTACAAGGGAATCGCAGTTTACCCGCCGGGACATTAGAGTTTCTGTAACAGCCTCGCAATTATCTTTGTATCAATCGATATTTCAATGAAGCGGACATTATTTCTCAGCCTGGCCTTGTTTCTCGTCTCCCTTTTTACCTATGCGCAGGACACCCTGCCGAAGTTTACTGTGAAGGACCTTGGCAAGAACCGGATACAGGTCAGTTGGATCAATCCCTTTGAAACAGTCGTACAATTGAACGTACAACGTTCGTTTGACAGCCTGCGAAATTTCCGCACCATATTCTCACCGCAATCGCCCAGCCTTCCTCAAAACGGGTTCGTCGATACGAAAGCACCGGCGGGTGTGAAAATGTACTACCGCATCTATTACGTGTTCTCGGGCGGCACTTATTTTTTCACCGCGGCAAAAACAGCGGCTACCGGCGTGGAGATGCCGGGCGTAGAACTTTCAGGGCAGCTCATCACCATCCGGCTGCGCGACGCGGTGATCGGCCAATTCAACACCGAACAATACAAGCGATTCCGTGACTCGATCATGTACCAGACAAAAGATACGTTGTACGCCGTTAGCCCCACCGAGATCGTGATCCGCCCGTACGTGGGTAAAGAAATGTGGCGCGCCTCGCAGTATATTTTTTCAGGAAGGGATGGATTCGTGAATATCAAACTGCCATTCGCCAATACCAAGCATTACAAGGTCCTTTTCTTTGAAGAGGACGGCACACCGCTATTCGAGATATCGAAAGTGAAGGAACCCTCGCTCATACTGGATAAGGCGAACTTTATACACTCGGGGTGGTTCCTGTTCGACCTCTACGAGGATGGGGTGTTGAAGGAACGGAACAGGTTTTATGTGTCGAGGGATTTTTAGGGGAATTGTGAATAGCACAGTACTTTTACCCGACCAGTTCGCAATTAAAAACCAATTCAAATTGTCGCTTTACTTTCTCCTTTACTTCTTCCATTGGTACTTTTCTTCCCAGTTCTCTCTGTAGCGAGGTCACCTGTTTGTCCTGTATACCGCAGGGAATGATATTATTGAAATAGCTGAGGTCGGTATTTACATTGAACGCGAAGCCGTGCATCGTCACCCAGCGGCTGCACTTGATGCCCATCGCGCAGATCTTGCGTTCCCTGCCCTTCACGCCGGGTTCGATCCATACACCGGTCTCTCCTTTGCTGCGCTCACCCTGTATACCATAATCAGCCATCGTGCGTATGATCACTTCTTCCAGGCTGCGCAGGTACCAGCCCACATCAGGCTTGAACTTGTCAAGGTCCATGATCGGGTAGCCCACCAGTTGTTCCGGCCCGTGGAAAGTGATATCGCCACCGCGGTTGATATGAAAGAACTCGATGCCGTTCAGTTTCAGCTGCTGGTCGTTCATCAATATGTTCTCTTCGTTGCCGTTCTTGCCGAGTGTGTATACGGGGGGATGCTCGACGAAGAGGAGGTGGTGGGAGGTTTCAGGTTGCAGGTTGCAAGTTGCAGGTTGCTGGTTGGAAGTTGCAGGATGCTGACGGTTGACAGAAGCGCCTTCCTGCGCGGCGAATTCCATTTCACGCAGTTGCGCTTTCACCTCGGTATTCTGCTTTAATAAACGCTCCTGGTAGTCCCAGGTTTCTTTGTAAGCTTTAACTCCCAGATCCTCGAAAATAACCTGCTGCATGGGGCAAAGATAGTTGACAGTTCACAGTTGATAGTTGATAGTCCTGACTGTTCAGACCTGCTACCTGCAACCTGTAACCTGCAACCTGTAACCTGTAACCTGCAACCTGCCACCTGTAACCTCTAACCTGCTACTTTTGCCAAATGATCGAAGAAGCGGAAATACCGGAAAGCGCGGGTGATGAGTTGTACGAACGGCGGTCGTTCGTGGTGGATAAAGGCCAGGAGCCGATGCGCATTGATAAATGGGTACAGATCCGCACGGAAAACATCACGCGCAGCAGGATACAGCAGGGTATTGAGTCGGGCTTCCTGACAGTGAATGGCAAGCCGGTGAAGAGCAACTACAAAGTGCGTGCAGGCGACGAGATACTGCTCCTGAGCCTTACCAACCCGGAAAGTTCAGAGATAAAGCCCGAAGCCATCCCGCTCAATATTGTTTATGAAGACGATGTAGTGATGGTGATCAACAAACCACCGAACATGGTGGTGCACCCGGGCGTCGGCAATTACACGGGAACAATGCTGAACGGTATCGCGTACTACCTGCAGCAACAAAACCCGAATGTGGATGAAGAAGCTTTACCACGCTTCGGGCTGGTGCACCGCATTGATAAGAATACAACCGGGCTGATCGTACTGGCTAAGACGGCGGATGCCGCCGCGCACCTGGCCAAACAATTCGCGGCGCATACCGTAAAAAGAAAATACGTGGCGCTGGTTTGGGGTGATATGGAAAAAGATGAGGACACGATCGTCGCGCACATCGCCAGGCACCAACAACACCGCAAACAGTTCCATGCCTACCCCGAGGGTGAGACCGGCAAGCATGCCATCACGCATTATAAAGTGATGGAGCGCCTGAATTATGTGACCGTGGTGGAATGCGTACTGGAAACGGGGCGCACGCACCAGATCCGGGTTCATATGAAGCATATTGGCCATACTTTATTCAACGACCACGAGTACGGCGGCGACAGGATACTCAAAGGAACTATATATACCAAGTACAAACAGTTCGTGGATAATTGTTTCGCGATATGCCCGCGCTGCGCGTTACATGCTAAGACCCTGGGTTTCACTCATCCTGTGACCAACAAGGAAATATTATTTGAAAGCGAATTACCTGATGACATGACGCAGGTGGTCGAGAAATGGCGGCGGTATGTAGGGTCCAGAACGGAATAATTTGCCTAATTTCCGGCCTGCATTCCCGATCGATGAGAAGTTTACTTTGCCTTGCAATCACTTTATTCCTTTTTACCGGGAAAGTCCTGTCACAGACCTATGCGTTAACCAGTACGTTGAACGGCCAGACGATCAACACCTGTTCCGGAACGTTTTATGACTCCAGTCCCGGCGATGGCACTTACGGCCACAACCAGGATTACACGGTCACCTTTTGTCCTGGTACAGCGAACCGGGCCATACGCCTTGATTTTTTCCTGATGGACCTGGCGTTCAACGACAGCATGATCATTTATGATGGCGCGAATACCTCCGCGCCTGTCCTGATCACATTCGATTACCTGAACCTGAATGCCAACTCGGTGGTAGCTACCAACGCGGCAGGCTGCCTCACGATACGTTTCAAATCTGATAACGCAAGCACCGCGCGTGGCTGGCAGGCCACCATACGTTGTGCCCAACCCTGCCAGGCATTTTCCGGAACGCTCGTTACCACGCCACCGGCAGACGCCAATGGGATCGTGAATGTGTGCCTGGGTGATTTTATTACGCTGGCGGCCAATATCACCTACCCGAACAATGGCACCAACTATACGCAGTCGAATGCGTTGTCGACCTTCCGATGGAAAACGGGGTTTTCAAATGACACCTCTGGCCTGGGATTACACACCATCACAAAAAGGATCGTCCAGCAGGCCGGGTATAAAGTAAGGCTCACCGTAACCGATACCAATGGTTGCAAGCTTGACACTGTCTTGAACCTGAAAGTGCGCTCGTCTGCCAAACCATTATTTAAGATTGCTCAGCCGCCCGCCATTTGCCTGGGTGATACCGCTACCATGCAATCGAATTATACGCTGGCACAAGGCGCGTTCGCCATACCACCCTTTTCCGGTAAATCACTGTTCCTCCCGGATGGTGTAGGCATTACCCATTCCGATACGATAAAGATCTCCGACTTTTCACCGGGCCAGACGCTTACCAATATCAACCAGTTCCTCGGCGTATTCATGACCATGGAACATTCCTACCTCGGGGACCTGGAGATCAAACTGGTAGCACCGAATGGCGCGGTGATCACCCTGAAACAAAATCCCGGTGGCGCCGGAACATTCCTGGGCGAGCCGGTAGACAATGAAGGACAGCCAGGTGTTAGTGGCGTGGGTTATCAATATGGATTTACCAATAGTCCCACCTATGGAACGATGGTAGCTGAAGCGGGTGCCCATACGCATACATTCACCGACGTGCTGGGAACTACTTACACCAATGCAAGCTATCTGCCGGCTGGAAATTATACACCGGTGACACCGCTGACGGCGCTACTTGGGACGCCGTTGAACGGGAACTGGATCATACAGATCAAAGACTACCTCGCGATCGATAATGGATACATTTTTAACTGGAGGCTGTCCTTCGCCAATACATTATACCCCAACCTGGAAACCTATTCAATCGGCGCGAAAACGATCGCCTGGCAACCCACGGCGGGTTTGGTGTACAGTTCGGGTGTTGTGGCCAAGACATCACCGGCCACCTCGGGCAATTTCAATTATACTTTCCGTATCGTGGACAGCGCGAACTGCACTTACGATACAATCGTGAAAGTGACCGTTAACCCCAACCCCAACAAACCTAACCTTGGCGATGATAAGATCATGTGCACAGCGGGCACTATCCCGATAACCGTGCTGAACATACAGGGCGGCGTTCAATACACCTGGGGGCATGGCGGAAGCGGAACCACGACTAACGTCTCGCAGCTCGGTACCTATACCATCGCCGTGCGGAATGTATTCAATTGTTTCCGCCGCGATACGATCAACGTGGTAGCCGATCCGTCCATCGGGATCAACCTGGGGAACGACGTGATGTATTGCGCTTCCGGGACGAATATCCTCCAACCCACCACCACCGGCGCGCTGGTGAACTTCAACTGGAGTAATGGCAGTACGGGGAATTCTTTACAGATCAATTCGCCCGGTACGTACTGGGTACAGGGTACGACCGCCGCGTCCTGCAGTGTAAGGGATACGATCGTTGTGACGGACAATCCTATCAACAGCTGGACGATGCCGCCAGATTCTTCGATCTGCGGCAGCGATATGCTTGTCACCATCAGCAACGCGCCTGCGGGCACAAACTTTACCTGGTATGACGCTGCCGGGGGGAACGCACATTGGTTCAGCGTATCCGGCACCTATAGCACCACCGCGGATTATGTGGGCTGCCTGAAGCAGGATGACATTACACTCGTGATCAATCCTGTACCGCAACTGAGCCTGGGGAACGATACGATGTTCTGCGCTTCGTCACCGAACGTGCTGCAGCCCGACATTTTCGGGACAGTAACCAGCTACCAATGGAACAACAATTCCACTAATACTATGCTTCCGATCAGCGGCAGCGGATTGTACTGGCTGGAAGTGTCAACGGCGAACGGTTGCAAGGCGCGCGATACGATCAACGTGATCGATAACCCGATCAACAACTGGCAGGCACCGTCCGACACCAGTACCTGCGGAAATAACTTATTTGTCGCGCTCTCCAATTTCCCTGCGGGAACCAATTTCACCTGGTCTGACGCGGTAACGGGCAGTACGCGGAGCTTTAGTTCGTCCGGCAGCTTTGGCATCACCGCCGATCATGCCGGTTGCCTGAAACAGGATGCGATGGATGTGGGCGTTCATCCCGTACCTACCATTAGCCTGGGTAACGATACGATGTATTGCGCATCCAGCCCGAACATATTGCAGCCTGCAACTACTGGCAGCATCGCCAGTTACCAATGGAACAACGGCGGTGCGGCATCTTCATTACCGATCACAAATACAGGAATGTACTGGCTGGAGGTGACCACCGATATGGGCTGCAAAGCAAGAGATACGGTGAACGTTGCGAATAACCCTATCAACAATTGGCTTGCGCCCAACGATACAAGCATCTGTGGTACCAGCCACCAGGTTGTACTGGGTAATTACCCGGCAGGAACAACGTTCGCGTGGTTTGACGCCAGCACCGCGAACAATCGCGTGTTCACCACTTCCGGCAACTATACAATTACCGCGAACTATATTGGTTGCCTGAAGCAGGACGCTATAGACGTGGGCGTGCACCCTATTCCCGTAGTGAACCTGGGTAACGATACGATGTACTGCGCCACGAACCCCAATGTATTGCAGTCGACCATTACCGGTAACATCTCGGGTTTAACGTGGAATACCGGGGCGACCGCCGCATCGCTGCCCATTACCGCTAATGGAACCTATTGGCTGGAGGCGAATACGGCATTCGGTTGCAAACACCGTGATACGATCATCGTCACCAACAACCCGCTCAACGCATGGCGCGCGCTGGCGGACACCAGCATCTGCGATGAGACAGTATATAACGCTTCGCTGAAGAACTACCCGGCCGGTACCGATTTCACCTGGTACGATGGAACGAAAGGCGCTTCGCATTCATTTGATTCGGCAGGCAGCTATAAAGTCCTGGCTGATCTTATCGGGTGCCTGAAGCAGGACAGCGTAGCGGTAGCGGTGCGCCCCTTGCCGGTGGTTGAAGTAGGCAATGACAGCACACTCTGCTATGGTTTCACGATGCCGTTGAAGGTTTACCATCCAGGTGCCAGTTATCTCTGGAGTAATGGCAGGACCGACAGCGCGATAACAGCAGGACAAGGCGGTATCATCTGGGCACAGGCAACGCTGAATGGATGCAGCTACCGCGACAGCATGACGCTGGCTTACGTGGATTGCAGTTGCAACGTGAGCATACCCAACGCGTTTTCGCCCAATGGTGATGGCGTGAACGACGTGTTCAAAGTGCATATCGAATGTATACCGAAGGATTATGTGCTGACAGTCTATAACCGTTTCGGCCAGACTATCTTCCGGACGAGCGATATTGCCAAAGGCTGGAATGGCAAACTCAAACAGAGTGAAATGCCGGTGGGCACTTACTATTATGTCCTCACCTATTTTAACGAAGGGCAGCAGAAGAAAGAATTGTACAAGGGGTACGTGGTGCTGCTGAAATAACAGTTACTTCTCCTTTTTATAGTCGAACAGCGTAGCAGTGAATATCGCGCGTTCTTTCTTTTTGAATGCCACGTCCCACTCCCCGTAATAACGAAGCACTTTCGGAACGAGCATGTCTTCAAACTGTTCCATTTCCACTTCCATCGTTACGTTGAAGTCATATACGCCCGCGTCGTAGCTCAGTGAATAGGTGCGCGCGAGTATCTGCATCTTATCCATGTCGAACCAGGTGGTCATGGAATCGATCACGATGTCGTCCATGTCCGCATCTTCCTTCGGGCGGGCGGTAAAAACGTAAGCAGGCTTGCCATGGTAATCGCTGCGCTCAATCCTGAAATCATAGAGCTGGATGGCATCCGGTTCGAAGATGTTCACCTTATCGCCCATGAAGGGAATGCCTTTGATCTTTTTACCCGGGTTGAAAAAAAGCGTCTTGAGTTGTTCTTTGTGCTTCTCGGTTCCGCTCTTGCCTTTCACCGATATTTCCGTACCCTGTAC
>JAJTCI010000062.1 GCA_021323155.1 Chitinophagaceae bacterium
ATAAAGCTGCTGCTCATAGACCTTGTTATTACCCTGGACCGTTCACTGAAACGACAGCAACTCAGGAGTGCCACAACGGAAGATCTGTTACTGCGATTTTTCAATATGCAGAAAGCACCGGCGGTGTCGGCAAATGGCTTAGTTACCTCTTTCCCACCAGACGCGATCACCGGCGCGAAGAACATCGCCAATGACATTCAAAGGATATACGAGGACTACAGTCTTTTGTACAGCAACAACTATAAAGAGATCCGCAACATCATCACCGACGTAGGTAATGCATCCATGACAATCGATAAGATAAAACTGAACAGAACGGTCCGGGATATTGAAGCCCTTTACAATGAAAGTAAGACTGTGGATGCCGACAATCTTCGCCTGAAGACGTTACAGTCCCGGCTGGACAACCTCCTCCAATAATATCTCATCTTATTCAAAATGCTAAACCACGTTGTACAAAATGTAAACCGTGGTTTTCGACTGCTGCATCTAAGTGACAGAACTTCGGAATGTCTTGGCCAAGATACGGGTAACCGAAAACCGGGCATTGAACAGAGTAGGACAAAACCTTAAACCATGAAAACATTTTTGTTAACCGTCATTTGCCTTTTGGGCATGATCGGGGGTTTTACTCAAGCCTTTACATTAGAAGATTTCCGAAATTCGGCTTCCTACGGACTATTGCAATCCGCCGCGTTATTGCAGGAGAAAAAGATAAATTTCGAACGATCTGCGGTAGTGGAAGACGAGATAAACGGCACCAGGGTGCGTGTACTCCATTTGTATGTGGAAGATGCCTCGTTTAACAATGTGGGGAGAATTGTCGCGATAAGGAATGAAAGCAACAAGTTCCTGCCCAACGGCCATGATTTCGTGATGGCTTACGGTGATTATTCGGGAGTGAACGAAGAATGCACGGGCATATTCCGGATATACGATCTTAACTGGGACAGCTACCTGGCTGTGGAACTCGAATTAGAAAACGGTCTAATCACCAGGGGCCAGGCCGAACCAATTCCTGCAGAGACACGGGTAAAATATGGCGTGGAGGCGAAACCAAAAAAATGCGACGAGAACAAGAACGGTGATATCAGCTTTGGAGAATGCTACAACTGCATGTGGAATGAGTGCCAAAGCGATCAGCGTTGCAAGATCCCGTGTGATTACCTGGATAAGTATGGCACTCCAACGGATAAGTGCAAGCTCACCATCGCAGCCGCCTGTGTCTGGATCAGTATTATCAGTTGATATGTAAGTCTAATCGTGCATGCATGAGAAACCGGACAAACCGCCGAAAAGCAATTATGATGTCACTCGTGGTATTCGTGCTCTCTGCTATCCTTTTTATATACGTGCTACCAGTCTTCGTTGGTGTCAAGCGTCTCATAGATAGGTTTGACGAGATCAATAATATTGAGTTGCCCGATTCCGCATTCAATCTTGGGTCTAACCAAGCGGTGCTGCTTAATATCAATTCCTCGCGCTTGGATACAATTGATTTCTCTGGAAAATCTGTCATTAATTTCTGGGCGAGCTGGTGCGCGCCGTGCATACGGGAGATGCCATCATTCAAAACACTGAAAGAAAAGCGCCCGGACTATCATGTGATGCACTTTTCTTTTGAACCGCTGCATCCACAACAGGAAATGTACCGTTCGCACGGGTGGACAATTCCCGCATACCAAATCACCGACACATCGATTTTCAAATACCCCCCCTCGCTTCCTATCACTTACGTAGTGAGGGACGGGCGGGTGTTGTCGGTGATGTCCGGGCAAAAGAATTGGGGCGATGAGTCGATGCTGGTAACGCTGGATTCGATTTTTCGCCAGCCAATAAACGTCTCGATTTGCATTTTGGAAAACGGCATTTCACAAAATGCAAAACGGGTTTTTCTACCAGCAGCACCCGGATAGTCGAATTTTGATTTGTCCTGGCCAGGGCCCGGGAAACCGAAAACCGGGTATCAAACAGAGTAGGAAAAAACCTTAAACCATGAAAACATTCATATTACTGGTCCTTCTTATCGCAGGGATGTCTCCTTGCTACAGCCAAAGCAGGGAAGAGATGATTGCCAGCCTGGTGCCTGACGAGCGGTTCCAGGAATTTGCCAAGCGCTTTGTCCCGAATTTATATCACCTGGCCAATTATCACAACACTGAACAGGTCAGAAACAATAGCGCACAGTTTATCGAGGCCTTCAGAGACGTTGAGGAGGCCACACCCGATGAACATTTGAGTGATATATACACGCGTTACTCGTTAGATTACGAGCGGGCAATAGACCTTACAACGGCAATTTATAATGACATGTTTGGGCTGTTGAAAGAAGTCCCGGAACTACAAAGTTTTGACAGCGCCGATCTGGATTATATCATACCCGGGGCTATCCAGGCGGGTTTGAATTCCAGAGACGAGCGTTGGATAAACATTCAACTGGAAATAGAAAAAGACCTTGGCGCCAATGAACTGACCACTAATGAAATTTGGTTTTGTGCTATGGAGGCCGCAGGGATCGGCATCATTTCATATCTCTCCATACACGCGATCAACAAAGCGGCGAAAGAAAAGGGAGTAGATAAGGTGGTAAGAGACGTTGCGAAGATGCTGATAAAAAAAGCTGGGTGGATCGGCGCAGCTGTCACTTTAATTGATTTCGCAGCTTGCATATTCCAAGAGTACCAGGATTAAGAAAAGGACCGTTGTATAAGCAGGATGTGGAAGTTGCACTTTAGGTCCCCAGCCCCGCTTGCGGCCGGAGGTTCCGAGACTAAAGAGAGAAACAAAAAAGCCGTTCTTATAAGAACGGCTTTTTTGTTTATGTAAAGTCATACATCAATATTCATCCTCATTGAACATAAAATCCTCCTGGCTCGGGTAGTCTGGCCAGATATCTTCGATACTCTCGTACACCTCTCCCTCGTCGTCTAACTCCTGGAGGTTCTCAACCACTTCCAGGGGGGCGCCGCTACGGATAGAATAATCTATCAGTTCATCCTTCGTCGCCGGCCAGGGTGCCTCTTCCAGGTAACTTGCTAATTCCAGTGTCCAGAACATATGCTCCTTTTTTGTTTTTCTTATCCAGGGATACTGCAAACAAATAACCTGCCGTACCCCCGAAATTTCCGCAAATGTAATTTTTACAACGACATGGCCAAATCTATGTTTCCCGGCCGCTGTGAATAAATCACTAAAAAGAATTTGAGCGCAACGGCTAAAGGGATAGGTTTGTGATTCAGATCGTTGCATTTCTAAAATGGCTGCATGTTAAGAGCGGAAAATATTCACAAAAAATACGGCCAGCTGCATGTGCTCAAGGGCGTGGACATTGAGATCACCCGCGGCGAAATCGTTTCCATCGTGGGTTCATCGGGAGCAGGAAAAAGCACCCTGTTACATATCCTTGGAACCCTGGATACCCCGGACAATGGCGCCATCTTCCTTAACGATCAGCACCTTCACCAGTTAAAGGGTAAGAAACTTGCCGCCTTTCGCAATCAACATATCGGGTTTGTTTTCCAGTTCCATCACCTGCTGCCCGAGTTTACCGCACTGGAAAATGTATGCATCCCGGGATGGATCGGGGACCGGAAAAAAAAGGAGGTCGAGGAGGAAGCGGTGAGGCTACTCACGCTGTTGGGACTGGCCGACCGGATGGAAAACAAACCCCAGGCCCTTAGCGGTGGCGAACAGCAAAGGGTAGCGGTAGCAAGGGCCCTTATCAATAAACCGAAAATTGTCTTCGCCGATGAACCAACTGGGAACCTGGATAGCAGGAACGCGAAAGAGTTACATGAGCTATTTGTCCGCCTGAGGAACGAGCTCCAGCAAACCTTTCTCATCGTAACACATAATGAGGAACTGGCTGCAATGAGCGATCGTGAGCTGCATATGAAAGACGGAAAAATAATCGCCAACCTGGTGGATTGATCCGTTAATGGGTGCGTGGCCGCCAAGCAATCTCTTCCGCATTTAAACGATGGCCAGCATAACGGGCCAGTACAAAAAGGTAATCACTCAACCTATTTAAGTATTTTAATATAAGGGGGTCCACCGCCTCATCCACCTCGTCCATCGCAACGCAAATGCGCTCCGCCCTCCTGCAAACACAACGCGCCACGTGGGCTGTGGAAGCCGCCAGGTGACCACCGGGCAGGATAAAATTTTTCATGTCGGGTAGTGTCTCGTTCATGCGGTCTATCTCTCTTTCCAGGAAAGTAACGTCGACATCTTTCAGATCAGGGATCTTCATAAGTGGCTCCTTTTCCGGGTCGCACGCCAGCGAAGAGCCGATAGTAAACAAACGGTCCTGGATCTCCTTGAGTACATCCCTGGATGCGTTATCATCTAACTGGTCGCGTACCATGCCGATAAAAGAATTTAACTCATCGATCGTCCCATAACTGTCAATCCGGATATGGCTCTTGGGAACTTTGGTTCCACCAATCAATGATGTCTTTCCCGCGTCCCCGGTCCTGGTGTAAATTTTTGTCGCCATAAACTCAATGCGCTACCGAAGCAGCTTCTTTTACGATATCTGTTTCAATCATGCCGTCCCGCAAGCGAACTACGCGTCTTGCAAAGGCCGCGATATCTTCTTCATGTGTAACCAGAATAACGGTATTGCCTGCAGCCTGGATCTGGCCAAAGACTTCCATGATCTCCATCGAGGTTTTGCTATCGAGGTTTCCCGTTGGTTCATCGGCCAGCAGGATAGATGGGGTGTTCACCAACGCACGTGCGATTGCTACGCGTTGGATCTGGCCGCCGCTCATCTCATTCGATTTATGGTGACTTCTGTCTGCCAATCCCACTTTCTTTAATGCCTCGAGTGCTTTCTCCATGCGAACCTTCTTGCTAATACCGGCATAAATCAATGGCAGCGCTACGTTTTCCGCGGCTGTGAGCCTGGGAAGCAGGTTGAATTGCTGGAACACGAAACCGATCTCCTTGTTACGGACTTCGGCGAGTTCGTCATCGGTCATTTTGCTCACATCTTTATTATTCAGGATATATTTCCCGCCAGATGGGGTATCAAGGCACCCGAGTATGTTCATCAGGGTACTTTTCCCACTACCGGAAGGTCCCATCAATGCTACGTATTCGTTCCGGTGAATATCAAGAGATATTCCTTTTAGCACATCCAGCGAATGGCTACCCATAAAATAGGTTTTCGAAATCAGTTCCAGGTGAATAATGGGGTCCATTTCAACGGGCGTTAGACTTGAGGAATTCTTCGCTATAATATCCTAACAAAGTAAAAGAATTGCTGCCAGAATACCGTAAAAGCTGCCAGAATGGCTTCAGACCACCCCCATTCCTCCCTTTTTTGGAAAAAACTCCCATTTTGATGCATGGAATATACTTTCAAACTACGTTTATCCGTTAAGGGGAAAGATTCAACCAAAACCGATGAATGACCATTACCCCCTTAAAATATTTATTGTTGAAGACGACGTTTGGTACAGTTCAATGTTAGAATATCATCTCTCGCTGAATCCAGATAACCAGGTCACGAAATTTCACACAGGTCAGTCCTTCCTCGATGCGCTGCACCAGAGACCGGATATTGTCACGCTGGATTATTCTCTCCCGGATATAAACGGGGACGCGATACTGAAAGAGATCACGGAACGGTCCCCGGATTCAAAAACGGTAATCATCTCGGGCCAGGAAAACATTAAGATCGCTATTGATCTGCTCAAGAAAGGCGCCTACGAGTATATCGTGAAGGATGAAGACGCCAAAGACCGCATCTGGAATACGCTTCAGCATCTGCGTGAAAACCTTGAATTGAAGAAAGAACTGGAAGAACTGAAGGAAGAAGTAGCCAGGAAATATGATTTCAGCAAAGTAATCATCGGGAACAGCTACAATATCAGGAAAATGTTTGGGCTGATGGAAAAAGCTGCTAAAGCTAATATTACGGTTTCAGTTACGGGCGATACCGGGACCGGTAAAGAACTTGTTGCAAAAGCGATCCATTATAATTCTTCGCGAAAGAATCAGCCGTTTGTGGCGGTGAATGTGGCCGCGATCCCGAAGGACCTCCTCGAAAGCGAACTGTTCGGTCACGAAAAAGGCGCGTTCACGGGTTCCGTTGCCCGGCGTATCGGCAAATTTGAAGAAGCACATAAGGGTACATTGTTCCTCGACGAAATTGGCGAGATGGAAGTGAGCATGCAGGCCAAACTGCTTCGCGTCTTGCAGGAAAAGGAAATCACCCGGATCGGGAGCAATGAAATCGTGAAGATCGATGTGCGTATTATCGTGGCGACCCACCGCAATCTTACAGAAGAAGTGAAAAAAGGCAACTTCCGTGAAGATCTATATTATCGTTTGCTAGGCCTTCCGATTCACCTCCCTCCACTCCGTGAACGGGAGAACGACGTGTTGCTGATCGCGAAACACTTTATCGAGGACTTTTGCCGGGAAAATAAGTTTAACCGGAAAAGCCTTTCGCCGGAAGCCAGCAAGAAATTGCTGGGGCACGCCTTTCCTGGAAATGTACGCGAATTAAAATCGGTGATCGAGCTTGCCTGCGTTATGACGGAGGGCGATGAGATACTTCCCGAGCACCTGAATGTAATGTCGGCGAATATCATTGAAAACTTCGCATTGAAAGATGCGACTTTAAAAGAATTCAACATCAAGCTTATCCAATACTACCTGGACCAGTTCAACTATGACGTGATGAAAGTCGCCCGAAAGCTCGACGTAGGCAAGTCCACGATCTACCGGATGATCCAGAACAAAGAACTGTATGTAAACAAGAATTATTCTTACCCTGAGGGCATTTTAAACTAATATTGCTTTCCAGTCAGCGGTTTTTGTACCTTGGAATTTGAACTGAGCTGACCAGCCAGCGGTGCCCGATTAAAGACTTAAACCTTCCCGTGTTGATTGTATGACAGGCATTTCAAATACCGCCTGGCTTTCTGTAGTGGTTGACAACCTTCCCTATGCCGTCTTGTTGGAAAATGGCAGGCAGGAACTGATCGCCGTCAATAATGCTTTCTACCGGTTATTTGATCTCAAAGCAGGATCTGCATCGCATTCCGGCGCCAACACAGACGAGCTGCTGCAGCAATGCGCATGCATCGACTGGACTTCATATTCACACCGGGCACAAACGCTTCGCAAGCAAAAAAAGGCCGCCCAAAAAGAAGTGATCAAGTTAACGGATGGCCGTCTCCTATTGCGTGATTATCTACCAGTTTGGCAGGAAGGAGTATTCACCGGCCATATGTGGACGTTCGTTGATGAAACAGAACGAATAAAATCTGAGGCCGCGTTGCAGGAGCAACGAAAATTCTACGAGGATGTACTGAATAATATCCCCTCCGATATCGCCGTATTCTCGCCAGAACATAAATATCTGTACATAAACCCGGTAGGCGTACGCGATCCTGCGTTAAGAAAATGGCTGATCGGCAAGTCTGATTACGACTATTGCCTCTTGCGTGGTAAGAACCTGGACATGGCTGAAAAACGTAGAAAGATGTTCGAGCAGATCGCGAAGACCCGTAAGGAATTGGAATGGGAAGAGCGTATCGTTAATAGGCAGGGAGAAGTAGAATATCACCTGAGGAAAATGAGCCCGCTGTTTGACGATAATAACCAGCTGGTATGGCTGATCGGGTACAGTGTGAACATCACCGAGCGGAAAAAAATTGAAGAGAAAATACAGTTGAGCGAAAAACGGTATCGCGATCTTTTCAATTACAGCCAGGCAATCATTTGCACTCACGACCTCTCTGGCAATATGTTAACGGTCAACCCTTCTTTGCTTGAAGTGCTGGGTTACCCTGAGAATGAGATCATTGGAAGAAACCTTTCCGACCTGCTGCTGCCAGAAGACAAACAGGCTTTCCACGACGACTACCTTCTTTCTATCCGCACCAGCAACAAGACAAAAGGGCTGTTCCGAATACTACACAAATCCGGCAGAAAGGTGTACCTCCTATACCAGAATTACAGGGTGGAGGAATCCGCTGACACCGGTGCGTACATCATTGCTTTCGCGCAGGACGTGACAGATCGCATTAAAGCGGAAAAAGAACTTAAGGAAGCCAAGCAGGTAACCGAGGAGATCGCACGGAATAAAGAGCGGTTTCTCGCCAACATGAGCCATGAAATCCGAACTCCTATGAGCGGCATCATCGGCATCACGTCGTTCCTGCAAAAATCGGAGCTCACCACCGAGCAAAGAAGTTACCTGAACATCATACAAGAATCGGCGCATGACCTGCTGACTATTATTAACGACATTCTTGACCTAGAAAAGGTAGGTACGGGGCAAGTGCAGTTAGAGACAATACCGTTTGATATCGTCGCAAAAACAAAATCGGTCATCCAGCTATTTGATGTGCTCGCGAAGAACAAACAAACCAGTATCAATTTTGAAAATGGAGTTGGCGAAAGCCTTTGTGTTGCCGGCGACCCCACTCGATATAACCAGGTAATGAATAACCTGTTGAGCAATGCGGTGAAATTCACACACGATGGCAGTGTGTTGGTAAAAGCCTCGGTAACCAATGAGACATCGCAGGATGTGACTTTACAGTTCACCGTGGAGGATACCGGAATCGGAATCGATAAAGACAAACTGGTAAAGATATTCCAGCCTTTCACACAGGCCTACCCTGAAACGACGCGCAAATACGGAGGTACTGGTTTAGGATTGGCTATTACTAAGAACCTGCTTGAGTTGCAAGGCGGAAAGATCTGGGTGGAAAGCCGTCCACGCCACGGAAGTGCTTTTCATTTTTCCATCACCTATAGGAAATGCAGCGAAGCACATAAGAAATTGCTGGAACCCAAAAGACGACTGGTAAACACATTAGGTCCACTGAAGGTCCTGGTGGCTGAGGACAATAAAGTAAACCAGCTCCTGACGAAAGGCATGCTGGAAACCTGGCAGTTCCGGGCGGCGGTAGCAAACACCGGGAAAGAGGTATTACAGCTCCTAGCTCACGAAAACTTTGATGTTATATTAATGGATATCCAGATGCCGGAAATGAACGGCTTGGAAGCTACGCGTGCAATACGCGGATTACCTGACCAGAGAAAAAGTAAGATTCCCATCATTGCATTAACGGCAAATGCCTTAAAAGGTGATGAGGCCGTATACAGTGCGGCCGGGATGAACGGCTTTCTTACCAAACCTTTTACTGAATCAGCTTTATATGAAGCGATCGAACGCGTGCTTCGCGGGTTCGAAAGTTTTGAGGCTGCTGAATCATCGAAACCCCACCCCATGGCAAAACAATCAAGTAGTCAGAAATTGTATGACCTCACTCTTGTCAATGAACTGGCCAGGGGAAACCAGGAGTTTATTATGAACCTGGCAAAAATATTTATCCAGACAGTACCGCCTACATCGAAGGAAATGGTGGAGGCCTGCCGCCAGGAGAAATGGGAACAGGTGGGTAAATTGGCGCACAAACTCAAATCCACTATCGATACAATGAATATTGCATCGCTTAAGGATGATATTCGTGTGATCGAAAAAAATGGAAAGGATCGGAATAATCTTGAAGCTGTCCGTGAACTAGTAGCAAAAACAGATAGCATTATTACCGAAGTAGCGAGCCAGTTACAATCGGAGTTCAGTATTGAAAAGTAAATATCGCCCCTATTTAACTTCAGTGCCTTCCACGGGTATCCTTCTAAGGAAATCATCGTACCCGTCGTCTTCATGATTGCTGTAAACACCATATGCATCGATGCTGTAGCCGACCAGGCCATCGTTGGCCTCTATTACATATAATGCACAGGTTTCTGAAGGACTGGAGTCGCCCTCGAACCGGTAAGTCTTGATGATCTTCAGATCTTCAGGTTGGTAGAATTTCCCTTTGCCTGCGGTAAACCCTTCCGGCGCCATGGTAAATTCGTTATCCTTCTTATTCACCCTGAGTATTTCCAATACCTCCGATAAAGTCGTCATTTTTTGAGTGCTATCCATACAGCGTATTTACCTAAGGCATTCAAAACCTGTGCC
>JAJTCI010000313.1 GCA_021323155.1 Chitinophagaceae bacterium
TGACCTGGCTCCTTTAAGTCATTTGAGCTTACCCCTCATCGGCATGGGCGAAGTGTACCACGAAGGTGGAAAATACCCGTCAAAAGAGATCCTGGAAAAGTTTGGATGGAAACCGGTGCAGCTGCAAAGCAAGGAAGGGCTGGCACTGATCAACGGTACGCAGTTCATGACCGGTTATGGTATGTGGTGCCTGAAAAAAGCGGAGCAGTTATTAAAGCTCGCGGACCTGGTGGCAGCGCTTTCATTCGATGCGTTCGATTGTGTGCGGTCGCCGCTGCATGAGAGTATCCACCGCGTGAGACCACACAAAGGACAGATCAACACGGCGGCAATGTTGAGACAATATCTCGAAGGCAGCGAGATCGGCGCAAAGTCTAAAGAGCAGGTGCAGGACCCCTATAGTTTCCGTTGCATCCCACAGGTACACGGTGCAAGCAAAGATGTTTTCAATAATGTACTCGACATTTTTCTTACAGAGATAAATTCGGTGACCGATAATCCGAATGTCTTTCCTGCAGAAGACCTTATCGTTAGCGGGGGCAATTTCCACGGTCAGCCACTGGCGATGCACCTCGACTTCCTGGCCATTGCGATGAGCGAGATCGCCAGTATCAGTGAAAGAAGGACCTACCAGTTGATCAGCGGGCAAAGATCATTGCCACCTTTCCTCGTACAGAACCCCGGCCTTAATTCCGGGTTCATGATACCGCAATACACTGCCGCCGGCATCGTGAGTGAGAATAAGCAACTTTGCACGCCGGCCAGCGTTGATTCAATCCCCAGCAGTAACAACCAGGAAGACCATGTGAGTATGGGTGCGAATGCCGCCACCAAATGTTACCGGTTGATCAACAACGTTGAAAAAGTACTGGCAATAGAATTGTTCACCGCCGCCCAGGCGCTGGAATTTAGAAGGCCGCTGAAAAGTTCGGCAACAATTGAGAAATTTGCCACGGAGTTCCGAGCGCGGGTAACATTCAACGAAAAGGACAGGGTGTTGCATGACGATATGATCAACGCGATCGATTTTATTAAGGACTATAATATTTGACCTCCTGGCGCAACGCCGGGAAATTTTCAAACCAGATATGTCAACTGCCATCCATACCAAATACGACCCCGTAAAATACAAGACACCCACCGGTACACAACTCAGTTGCAAAGGCTGGATACAGGAAGCTGCGCTCCGGATGCTACTCAACAACCTTGACCCTGCAGTGGCGGAAAGGCCCGACGACCTGATCGTATATGGCGGCAGGGGTAAGGCCGCGCGGAATTTTGAAGCGCTGGATAATATCATTGCCGCGTTGAAAGTGCTGGAGAATGACGAAAGCTTGTTGGTCCAGAGTGGTAAACCGGTGGCCATACTGAAAACACATAAAGACGCGCCGCGTGTTTTGATCTCTAATTCACAGCTGGTGCCTAAATGGGCCACCTGGGAGCATTTCGACGAGCTGGAGAAAAAAGGACTGATGATGTATGGCCAGATGACCGCCGGCTCCTGGATATATATCGGTTCGCAAGGCATTGTCCAGGGCACCTATGAGACCTATGCCGCCGCCGCGAACAAACATTTCGGTGGCACGCTGAAAGGAACCCTGAACGTAACCGCGGGCCTTGGAGGAATGGGCGGCGCACAGCCGTTATCCATCACAATGAATGAAGGCGTGGCTTTGATAGCGGAAGTGGAAAGATGGAGGATCGAGAAAAGACTGGAGACGAGATACTGCGATGTAATGATCGAAGACATTGACGAAGCGATCGATCGCGCACTTGCTGCAAAGGAAAAAGGGGAGGCCCTTTCCATTGGTGTTCTATGCAACGCCGTGCATTTATTGGAGCGTATGCTAGAGCGGAACATTGTTCCTGATACACTTACTGACCAGACCTCAGCACACGATCCCTTGATCGGTTACTGGCCGCACGAAATCAGCTACGAACAGGCCAAAGTACTGCGGGAAGAAAACCCGCAACAATACCTGGATTATGCATACCAGTCCATGTACCGCCATGTGGAGCTGATGCTGGAATTGCAAAAGCGCGGCGCCATCACTTTCGACTATGGCAACAACATACGCGCAAGGGCGAAAGAAAAAGGATTAGCAAACGCGTTCGATTTTCCCGGTTTTGTACCGGCTTACATAAGGCCACTGTTCTGTGAAGGCAAGGGCCCGTTCCGCTGGGCTGCGCTTAGCGGCGACCCGGCCGATATAGCGGTCACCGATGAACTGATCGCAGGAATGTTCCCGGAAAACCAATCCCTGCAGCGCTGGCTGAAGCTTGCCAAAGAGAAGATCGCTTTCCAGGGATTGCCTGCACGCATCTGCTGGCTCGGGCAGGGTGAGAGAGAAAAAGCCGGCCTTGCGTTCAACGAACTCGTTAAGACGGGTAAAGTAAAAGCGCCGATCGTCATCGGTCGCGACCACCTCGATACGGGCAGTGTCGCGTCACCCAACAGGGAAACCGAGTCCATGCTCGATGGCAGTGACACGGTTGCTGACTGGGCGGTGTTGAATCTTTTGGTGAACACTGCAGGTGGTGCCAGCTGGGTGAGCCTGCATCACGGTGGGGGCGTAGGTATGGGCTATAGTATCCACGCGGGCATGGTGATCGTAGCTGATGGAACTGAGGATGCGGCGGCGAGGTTGAGCAGGGTGTTAAGGAATGACCCGGGGATGGGTGTGATACGCCACGCGGAT
>JAJTCI010000063.1 GCA_021323155.1 Chitinophagaceae bacterium
GTACGGATAGGAACTTCCCTTTTTAGAGAATATAACACACTTTAACACCAAACACGTGATGGATGTAACGAATAGACCCGGCGTTGGCGGGATACCGGGTACTATTAGTCTACCTTTGAAAACATGAAGAATGATGAATTAGTGAAGTGCAGATCAACCGGGTTGGACATCAGCCAGTCAGAAATGAACTACCGGGAAGACAAGAAAAATGTGCTCGTTAAAAGGCTGCAGCTGCAGCTCGGCAAAACCCGCGAACAGGTACTCGGCTTGTTTCGTTTTTATAACAAGGCCTCGAAGTCAAAAAAAGTGTAGATCAACCACGCTCCAGCCTGCTCATTGGTACCTGAGCTCGTACTTGTTCCAGGCCGTGCTCCACGCATAAACTATTTTTACTTCGTCGCTGCTCCACGGGGGCATGTACGGATACCGCGTCAGGTGATGGACCATACCACTGATACCGGGTGCGATCCCCACTGTATCTTTTTTCGTACCCATATAGGCCCCTGCTGCGGCGTAAACATCCCATTGCACCACAACAAATATTGAATCATATACCGCCTTGTCTGATGTAACGGTCGTTTTCCAGACCTCTGGAGCGCCCGTGTTGATTGCTCCATGACTCACTGAGGCTTGGAGGGTTACGCGATTCCACGGGTCAGATGGCGATGTTGCATCCTTACTGCACGATAAGAAAGCGACAAGAAAAGCCAGGAATAAAATTGTTCTCATGATAACGAGGTTTGGTGATCAGCCAGCTTTTGATTGGAACAGCACGACAAATAACGTTCCATGCCGTTTGCGCCAGCGGCAGTATACACCCCTAGGCCGGGGTGGGTGCACACCTGGACTTTATTCATTCTTTGCCCATGGTAACATCATGAACATCTGCAACATTCCATTGTTACTCTGTAACGAAAACCGTTGTAATAACAGCACCTTTATCCCTTCAATACATAAATCTTTCAACTATGAAGTACCAATTTTTCCAACGCGACCTGCCGGATCTAAGGAATCAACTTAAAAAGGAAGAGGTCAAATATTTAGCGGCGATCGAAAGATCAGATAGCGGCTCACTCATAAAGATTAAAGAGCGAATGATCATCCTCCAGGATCAATTGCAACGCGCCCGCACAGGGTATAACGGCTTATAACTGTGACTTACCAAGGACATGAGAGACTTCTGACTTTTTGTCCCCCAACAACACTCCTTATCGGTAGAATACATTTCCCGCCCTCGTTCCTCTCATGGTGGATGTCATGGACGCGGAGCCAGGGTCGAGGTGCTGATAAAAGCAGCCGTGAATTGCACGAACATCGCCATAACAGAACATTGTCGGCCTGCAGACCTCGCTGCTGCAGTTCCTTGTGTTATTGAGCGAAACATTTACTGTAAGAGATTAAATATGTAACAATTAGGCGCCCGTATGCTAGGGTATCCCTTTTATAAAGCTTACCTTGAGCGATGAACAATATGAAAAGCAATGACGGGTTGGGACATGATGGGTTGGGACAAACCAAATCGGCTAAACAGAATGGAGGTTTAGCAAAACTTAAATCCCATATCATCATCGAGATCATAGAATATGTTCCGAACGCGGTAGTGAGCAAAACGATCATCAAGAAAACCACCGGCAACATTACAGCGGTCTCTTTCGACGCCGGGGAGGAGTTATCGGAGAAATTCTGCCCCTTCGACACTTACATCCAGATAATCGACGGCTCAGCGGAAGTGTGCGTTGATAACAAGGTGTTCAGCCTTAAGCTCGGAGAAGGCATTATCATACCCGCAAGCGCGAAACATACTTTCAGCGCGCTGGAGCAATTCAAAATGATCTCTACGGTAATTAAAAGCGGCTACGAATGAGAACCGGCCGGAAATCCACTCGTGGTTTAGCTTTTGCTCAATAATTACACTTGATAGTTTATATTAAATACATGGTCAGCCTTCGTTGCAAAATGATGGTGCAGTCCGAACTGGAAAAGCTCGGCTTGAAATTTTCACGCCTGGACCTGGGCATGGTTGAACTGACCAATGACCTGGCCGCCGCGGAACAACTGGCCCTTAAAGAAAACCTGACGCGACTGGGCCTCGAGTTGCTTGACGACAAAAAAAGCATCCTGATTGAGAAGATAAAGCAGGTGATCATCGAACTCATTCACTACTCTGACGAATTGCCAGACGTGAATTATTCCACCTATATCAGCGAGAAACTCAATTACGACTATAACTACCTCTCCAATATCTTCTCCGAGGTAAAAGGGATCACCATCCAGAATTTCATCATATTTCACAAGATCGAAAAGGTGAAGGAGTTGCTGCTGTACAATGAACTCAACCTTACAGAGATCGCCTATAAACTACATTACAGCAGCGTGGCCCACCTTTCCAACCAGTTTAAGAAAGTTACCGGCCTCTCCCCTTCCTTTTACAAGAAACTCAAAGAAAAGAGAAATATCAACCTGGAGAACCTGTAACATCTGTAACATTTACTCCCTCGCCTATAACTATAACGGCCGGTTAACGCGCACCTTTACAAAATGCATACCCCTACACAATATTACACTTCCAGGCCATCACCAGATTGGGTGGAGACCCGGCTTGAAATGCTTGAACAGTGTTACCAGGCCGCACTCACTAAGGACAGCGAATTTGTTATCCTGAAAGATATACGGGATGAGATCAGCGCGCTGCACCTACAGGTGGCGGGACTGGAATTTTGTATAACGTCACCTCAAACTGATGCCATTAAAAACCCGGTTACTGCCAATGCATGCAGCTAACCGAGTAGTCAAGGCACCAATAAACTCCCTTCGCATTAGTTTGTGAACTTGCGCCAGGCCTTATTCGAACTGGCACTGTTTCTTCATAATGATCTTTCTGGCCAATTCCCAGTAATGGATGTAACAATTGCGCGGTAAAGTGTAACCCGGGCGCAGATGCTTTGGACGATCTTTACCCAAACACCATCTATGAACAGGACAACAGGACCGGGAGTATGGAACAACAACTCGCAATGCGGAGCAGATCATGGCTTTGGCCTGCTGGCCAGGTTGCAGGAACTTCTGCATAAGACATTTCGACATCTCAGTACCATACCTGCATTTAATATAGGGGCCAGGAGATCAATTGAACCGCAATTGGTACCCGCGCTCATCTTCACCCAGAATTACCAGGCAAATCAAAATCCTACAAAACAACCCGGCGGTACAATGCCTAGCGTAGAAAGCTACTCCAGGTTCAAGCCGACCCTTTAAACTAAGTAAGTCAAAAAATTCAAAATAAACAGATGAAAAAAAGCTACGCAACATTCAGCCTCTTCGCTATTATCGCATTCATCGCTCTGGCAGGGCTTTCCAGCTGCGCCAGCAAACACACCTTTCAAAGCTCTACCGTAGTTCCGGCAGCGCGCGGCGATGTGAAAGTGAAAAGAGACGGCAATAAAAATTACGTGATCAAAGTGGATATACGCAACCTGGCCGAGGTAAAAAGATTACAGCCTGCACGGGAAGCCTATGTAGTATGGATGGTGGGAGAAGATGATGCTACAAAGAACATCGGGCAGATCAAGAGTTCGTCTACGATGATCTCATCCAAACTCAAAGCGTCTTTTCAAACGGTATCGTCCACCAAACCGCATAAGATCTTTGTAACAGCGGAAGATGATGCAGGGGCCATGACACCGGGCTCCATGGTGATACTCACCACCGACAATTTCTAACTACCAGTATCCATTACATATGAAAAACAAAAGAATAGACCGGCAGATCTTGCTGGAAACATTGATAAAACATGAAACGCTGACCATAATAGACCTGGCGAAAGAGGAGAACCTCGGCCTGGTTCCAGATCCCAATCACCTGGACCTCCTGCTACAGGAATTGCGCGACAGCGGTCATGTGGAAGATCTCCCAGGTGTGCTTCCCGTAACCTATACAATCACCGTAAAAGGTATCGACGAGGGCTTGCGGCTGAGAAATCTTCCCGGGTCTGATAAAAACGAGTTATGAATAAAACAGGCCCGATAATAATTATTGAAGACGATCTTGACGACCAGTCGTTATTGAAGGATATCTTCCATAGTCTGGATTACAACAACGACATCACTTTCTTTACGGATGGCAACAAAGCGCTGGAATACCTGAACAGGACTGATGTGCAACCCTTCCTGATACTCTCAGACATCAATATGCCCCTGATCGATGGCTTCCAGCTGAGAAAAAAGATATTTACAAATGATCAATTGCAAAGCAAGTGCATCCCCTACCTCTTCTTTACAACGGGCGCCAACAGGAAAGCGGTGACGGAGGCATATGCGATGTCCGTACAGGGATTTTTCCTGAAACCAATGACAGAAGCTGGTTTGAAAAATACAATCAGAAAGATCGTGGAATATTGGCAGGAATGTATCGCGCCGGGGGAATACGAATAGTTTATGGCAATATCTCGGGAACTGGATGAAAGAAAAACCGCTGCAATTCTGCAGCGGTTTTTTTAATATGGATAGTTAGTTCAGTACAGTGTCCAGGCAGTGGATCACGCCATTCGATGTCTTCATATCATGACCCAGGATCTCCGCTTTATCGATATGCACCGTGCCATTCTTCACCTGTACAGAAAGCTCTTTCCCGTTTATCGTCTTAAGCTTCTGACCGTCTTCCAGGTCCCTGAATACGATCTTTCCCTCCACCAGGTGGCTATTCAACAGGTCCGAAAGCTTTTCGGTGTTTTCTTTTTTCAGCAGGTCATCTACTTCGTTCGCTTCCAGCTTCGCGAAAGCTGCGTCCGATGGTGCGAAAAATGTATAAGGGCCCGTACTACTCAACACCTGGTCGAGGTTAGTGGCAATGATGGTCTTTTTGAGGGTGGTCATGTTCCGGTCCGTTCTTACCACCTGTGTTATGTTTGACATTGATTTGTTTTATCGACCGGCAAAACACCGGCGCCATGTAAGTTAACCCTAATTAACGGTTGCCGGTGTTAATGCTCGTTGTTCCGCCCGGTGTAATGAATGTTGCTTTTCCTGGAAATGATAAGCTGATTTAACAGTGCCGCCCGTTTATTATCGCTATATTTAGACAGTTCGCTTAAAAAGAGCCTGCAATCATTTTTCGCCTGGCATTGTTGCATTCTTTTTAATCTTTTGGTTTTCGGTAACACCAGGCATCACTAAACACAAGAATGATATGCATGATTTCCAGTACGAGAACATCGGCGAGGTCCGGAAGTTCGACGCAGAAGATTATCCCAAAATGGTGGCAGAATTGAACGTGGTGCTTGAAGACCTTGTTCAGATCCCTATTTACTTTAAGCGCGACATCATCGTGTCTTACCTGAAAGATCATTCCATCAAAACGGAATGGATCAACGCCAACCCCGGCCTGGCCAAGGTAATGACCTCCGGTTCGCTCGTTACCCGTCACTTGGAAACGCTGTTCGAAGCCTGCCGTTGGAACAAAACGTTCCGCGTGGATTTTGAAAGGTATATCAAGGCCAGGGTGAATTGACCGGTCCCTATACGGTGAATTGCTTTTTTGGATATTTTGGATGCCGGGACAATTACACACGTCCCGGTGGCCCGGGATGAACGAAAAAGAAAACAAACAACTCAGCAAATTTCTCAGCTACGTGCTGCGGCACGATCCTTCCGAACTGGACATCACGCTTGATGCGAATGGCTGGACGGAAGTGAGCCTCCTCCTGCAGCATCTCCGTTTGCGCTTTCCTACAGTTGACATGGAAGCATTGGAATACATGGTCGCTACCAACAGCAAACAACGTTTTAGTTTCAATCACACCAAAACGATGATCCGCGCCAACCAGGGCCACTCCGTCCCGGTAGATCTTAATTACGTGGCCCAGGTTCCACCAACAGTACTTTTCCATGGCACTTCACGGGATTTTGTAAAAGCCATCATGAGCGAAGGCCTGAACAAACAGGAACGCCATCATGTACACCTAAGTGAGAACGTAGCGACCGCGCTGCAGGTTGCCGGCCGCCGCCCCAGGGCTTGCATACTTCGTATAAAGGCGGCAAAAATGCATGAAGTCGGGTATAAATTTTTTCTTACAGCGAACCGCGTCTGGCTGACGGAATTCGTACCACCGGAGTTTATAGAGGACGAATTCTAATGCATCCCCCTTATTTTATTTGGCCCCGTCATTCACCATCGTAATGTTTTTGGTTTTTACTTTCACTACCGGGCATAAAAAAAGCCCAAAAAGGGCTTTTAATATTGGGGGGAATATTATTACATCCAGTTACGGTTGCGATTTGTTTTCTCCTTTGGCTTGGCTTCAGTAACGGTGATGGTCCTGTTGTCAACAGAAGTTCCGTCGAGTTCAGCGATCGCTTTCTTAGAAGCTTCTTCGTCTGTCATTTCTACAAAACCGAATCCACGTGACCTGCCCGTTTCCCTGTCGTTGATGATCTTAGCTGATGTTACTTCTCCGTAAGGAGTAAAAAACGCTTTCAGGTCTTCATCTTGAATGTTGAAGGCCAGGTTTGAAACATAAATGTTCATGATTGTCAATTAAAAAAATAAAAAAAGATCTGAGAGGCAGAAGTAAAAAACGAACTAAGATGCAGATTGCTGAGCAGGATAATTGTTGAATACTGTGCGAGGCTCAAATAATAACAGGGTGAAGATAAGGTTTATTCAACGCCGTGGTGTTATTATTTCCTGAATAAGGAGGTTTTGACGGTATGTTATGGCCAATCGCTCCTGCTGCTAAGACAAAAGCTCATCGATGCGGATGGTTTCCAGGTAGGGACTCAGAGTGTTAACGTCCTTGAACACCCGGTATTCACGCACCATTTTATCGCTCAGGTTGCAAAAGGTCTCTACGTAATAATCATCCATCTGGAACAGGAACACCAGCGCGTCGTTATCATTACGCTTCGCCACAAGGACGCCCTCGTGTAAAACAGTTGCCTTCATATCTGCCTCTTCTAACAAAATAAATTCTGATAGCTTCATACAGGTTGATTTAAAAATGATCAATCAGCGAACGAAAAAGCAAAGACGGTATAATAGGGAAATGTTGAACAAAGACTAGAATCGCTTTGAGCCGGGACGAAGTAAATATAGGTTTATTTCTATGCGCGCATCGTTTTTTCGTGCATTTGGATGCAAGGGACCTCGCCAGTTAGGGGATTAAATGCATCCCATTGAGGCACAGGTGCCTCGTAGAAGGTGATTATATGGTCGAAATAGTTAAATGCTGACTTCTGCATGAATTTTGAATTAATAAACACATGAACGATTTCCGCGTCTGAGTATGACTCAAGGGTAACCTAGCAGACCTGCCTTCATTATATTCTTACTGCCTCGAAGTTTAGTAGTCTTTTTATCACAGTAAAGTATGATGTATGCCGACCAGTAACGGACAAGGGCCCGTAATCGTAATAGAAGACGATGCAGATGACAGGATGCTGTTAGACGAGGTCTTTCGCAAGCTCGATTATGATAACCGTATTATCTTCTTCCCCGATGGGCAAGCCGCGCTTGACTTCCTTAACTTGACCGAGATCACGCCCTTTCTTATCCTTTCTGATATCAACCTGCCGAAACTCGACGGGTTCGCATTGAGAAGTAAGATCCGCATGGACGCGCAGCTACAGATCAAGTGCATTCCATATTTGTTCTTCTCAACTTCCTCCAGCCAGAAATCAGTCGTAGACGCGTACAGTTTATCGGTCCAGGGCTTTTTCATAAAGCAGAATTCAATGGCCGAAATGGAAAAGACCATACAGGTGATCATGGAGTACTGGACACGGTGCGTCTCGCCAAATAATTTCTGAACCGGCCCTTGAAAGAAAAAAGCCCTGCACGAAGCAGGGCCTGTTGATCATTTCAGAAGCGGGATGGACACGCCCGCTGATACAACAAAGTTATTCGCGGTTCCACCTTTTGAGAACACCGGGTTGTAATCCAGCTTAGCGGTCAGCTTTGTTTTTGGATTGAGCTGGTAACTTACATCGGTTCCCGCCATCGCGGTGAAATTTGCATTGGACATCGCCTCGTTCATTGCGTATTTAGACCTGAGATTACTGATACCAAGCAATACGTGCGGTGAAATACTGAGCCGGTCGGTCGGCATCAGCATGTTCATCATAGCCACTCCCAGTAATAACTGGAGGCGGGTATACTTCACACCGGATATCGAACCCACGTAAAAACTGGCGTCACCGGTCACCGCCAGTTGGGTCGCCAGCATATGCACATAAGCCGCCTTCAGTCCCCAGAGATTACATGCGTTGCTTCCGGCATCTTCGAACACGGTGGATACCCCCGCGAAGAACGTGTTGGGTGTATAAGATATATTACCACAATCACATTCCGCGCTTACATTGAAAACAGGCGCGCCATAAGCCATAGTGAGCTTGATCTTGTCGCTGCGGATAATATTATCCTCGAATTCAATATTGGTTACCGTCACCGGCATGGTTCCCCATATCCGGTATGACTTCAGCTTTAACGTCCCCCCCGTAATTTCAGGGTACCGGCATTCGCAATCTTCCTCGATAGTGAATGCTAGCTCGTACCGCATCGTGGTATCCCTGGTATCCGGAGGTGCGGGCTGCAGTGTAATATTGATCGACCCACGGCTACAGGGCTGCAGTGAAATTGGCTGATCGTAAATGGATTTCGGCTCCATTTTAAAAATGGCGTCGATGATCTGTTCATACGCCTGGCCAAGCGCGGTCTCCAGCGTCTTATCGGTTGGAATTCGAATTCCGGCTGAACCGATCTGTTTGATCGCCTCCTTCACCATCTCTCTTTTAAATTCCTCGGGTGATTCCGCGGAGTATGCCGCGTAAGCGGTCTTCAACGCGGTAAAGGCGTATTTCGCATAGCCACCCGGCACAACAACACTCAACGCAGAGAAGTAACCACTCACAATGCTGCTGATCGCCCTGCTTTGCTCCAGGTTGTTTAGATTTCTCTTGAAGCGCCGCAACGCAAGGGCAGCGCATTCATGCTGGGTGCCATCCTGTAGCGTCACCGGGCCACCCTCCCTTACCGTCCCGTTGTCTGGTATCTGGTTCCATAGCGCATTAAGACCATTTGGATTAGTGATCACGATGTCTTGTGAAAGTGAAATAGCGGGGGCAAACATTACGACCAGCAACGCCACACCCCTGGTGAATTTCCGGGTATACATAGCAGATGTTTTGGTTAGCAGTAAAATACAAAAATTAATTCCCGTTAATATCTTTTCGTCTCAAAGACAAACTTCCCTGCCGGTATCCAAGGCTGGCAAACTAGACGAATATGTTTTATCATCTGGCGATGTTGTTATATATTCTTTAGCCGGGATCAATGTATTTTGTATAAGATTCAGCTCAGCAATAATTTTTAATAAATCGCATTCGAACTAGGTGTTTTTCATAGGTTAGCAACGGCCGGCTCTTTCTAGAGGCGGCTTTTTTATGCCTTAGCTTTAGCGATTCCTTGGCGCCCGCCGTTGTGCAGGAATTCCCGGCCGGGCATCCTCTATGAAAACAAATTAAATGAAACCGATCCTACTGCAATTCAGCCTGCCCATACTGTTTGTCTTCTCCTGCGGGGTTTCCAACCAGGTAGACGGCGGTGGTTGCTCCTATAAGGAGACCATCAGTCCCGCCCGGGTGATCAGCATGGCCCCCGCCTACAAAGACAGCACCTACTTCAATATATGGTTCGAGATCGATAAAGAAGGCATTGCCGGCGCCGGCAAAGACACTATTAGCTTCTACCATACCAATAACAGCCATATAGAGTACTCCCGGGTCAAGGCGCTGGGCTTGAAAACAGGCGAAGTGTACAAATACGTGATCATGGACATCACCAAAGGCCACTGCAACCCACGGGTCGACATGATACGATTGGAGAAATACGACAAGGGTTGACTGGTTAATTAATTAATTAATAAGTAGTCAACGCTTACCCACATGGTACCAGGATAAAACCGGCTCGAA
>JAJTCI010000064.1 GCA_021323155.1 Chitinophagaceae bacterium
TCAAGTTTCCGTTTTACTATCCAGAAGCCAGTATGGATGCGTTGGTGGTTCATCCTACTTTGTCTCACTTTGCTCGGTATCGTACTGTACTGGTACATTAAAGACCGTGAAAAAAGACTCCAGAAATGGGAGCGCCTGGAGAAGGAAAAGATACAGTCGCAATTCGAAACGCTGCGAAACCAGGTGAACCCGCACTTTCTTTTTAATAGTTTTAATACGCTTGTTTCCGAGATAGAAGAGGATCCAAAGCGGGCGGTCCAATACGTGGAGCATATGGCTGACTTTTTCCGGAGCATCGTTACTTACAGGGAAAAAGATATCATACCCCTTTCAGAAGAGATCAATATCATCAAGGACTACCTGTTCATCCAACGGAAGCGGTATGGTGATGCGTTCCGCGTGCATATCAATATCAGTACGGTGGAATCACAACAGTATTCCCTGGCGCCCCTAACTTTGCAATTGCTGGCGGAGAACGCCATCAAGCACAATTCGATCCTGAAGGAAGACCCGTTGCTGCTGGAGGTATTCATAGAGGCAGACCAACTGGTGGTGCGTAATAACATCAAACCAAAACTTCATCCTGAAAAAAGCGCTGGTCTTGGCCTGCAGAATATTCAACGGCGCTATGAGTTGTTGACAAAGAAAATGGTGATGATAAGCAATGACGACGAGTATTTCACCGTCATCATCCCATTGGTAAAAAAATCAGATGACACGAGTACTGATCATAGAAGATGAGGAAGCCGCTGCGAAGCGATTGCAGAAAATGGTGAGTGACGCGCTGCCCGAATCCGTGGTTGCAGACAGCCTGCGCAGCATTGCTTCCGCCACGGAATGGTTCAATAGCAACCCGCAGCCCGACCTGGCTTTCTTCGACATCCACCTCGCAGACGGCAACAGCTTCGAGATATTCAAACGGGTGAAGGTGGACTGCCCGGTGATCTTCACCACCGCCTATGATCAATACGCCCTGGAAGCATTCAAAGTGAACAGCATCGATTACCTGCTAAAACCGGTAAAGAAAGACGAGCTGGAAAGAGCCATTGAAAAGTTCAGGCACCTGCACTTCAAGGCGCCGGCACCGGTGGATATACAAAAACTTCTGGCTTCCATACAGAAGGTTGAATACAAAGAACGGTTCATCATCCGTTATGGTGAACATATGAAAACCATCCAAACCGCCGATATCGCCTATTTCTATACAGAGAACCGGGTGAGTTTCGCGGCGCTGAAGGAAGGAAAGCGATACGCCGTGGACCATAACATGGACCAGTTGGAGGAGATGCTTAATCCAAGGCAGTTTTTCCGGATCAACCGCCAGTTCATTATCGGGTATGACTCCATTACCGAGATGCTGAGCTATTCAAAATCAAGAGTGTTGGTGAAGCTCAACCCACCCACGAAAGAGGACACTATCGTCAGCAGTGAACGTTCTGCCGCGTTCAAAGCCTGGCTGGCGGGTGAATGACCGGTTCGGCGGGTAAAAATCCCGGTTCGGTCACCTTTAATTGACTTCGTCCACCTGGTGGCGCAACTTTACCATGTCTTTTTTCTCATTGCAAATCCAGCCCAATCCTGTCCCGTGAAAAACCAAAGCTTCAAAGCCGCACATTTGGCAGTGCGGCTTTTGTTGTTTAATTTGCGGCCTCAAAGGCGGATTTGTTTATTGTTCGGCCTGAATAGAACTAATAAACGCAAAGAAACTCTCTCATCGTTTCCCACACGTATTATTAGTCTGAAGTATTGATCCAGCGCTGTCTCTTATGGCATCGGCTGTTGCTCCACAATCCTTCGTTCCGAACACATAGCATCTACGTCCCTGTCTAAACAAACAGCTATGAAGTCGATTCAACAACTCCTCAACGAACGCATTCTCATCATCGATGGCGCGATGGGAACCATGATCCAGCGCCGCAAACTGGAAGAGGCGGATTACCGCGGTGAAAGATTTAAGGACTGGCCATCTGACCTGAAAGGTAATAATGACCTGTTGTGCCTCACCCAGCCGCGAATAATCAAAGAGATCCACCTGGAATACCTGGAAGCCGGTGCGGACATCATAGAGACCAATACATTCAACGCTCAGAAAATATCGCTGGCCGATTATAATATGCAATCGCTGGCTTACGAGTTAAACGTTGCCGCCGCGAAATGCGCAAGAGAGGCGGTCAATGAGTTCCTGGCAAAGTCAACGAGAGCGGCGGGTGAACCCGGTCCTTTTGTGGCGGGTGCACTGGGTCCTTTGAACAAAACACTTTCGCTATCGCCTGACGTAAACAACCCGGGGTTCCGTGCATTGACCTTTGATGAAGCGATGGAAGCTTATTATGAGCAGATCAAGGGGCTGGTAGATGGTGGCATCGATCTTATCCTGATTGAAACGATATTCGATACGCTGAATGCCAAAGCAGCTATTTATGCCGTGAAGAAATACTTCCGCGACGTGAAGAAAGAATCGGTGCCGGTGATGATCAGCGGTACCATCACCGATGCATCGGGAAGAACGCTAAGCGGGCAGACGCTGGAGGCGTTCTATACTTCTATTATGCATGCGAAGCCTCTGAGTGTAGGCCTCAACTGCGCATTGGGGGCAAAGGAGATGCGGCCGCATATTGAAGAGCTGGCACAGATCGCGGCTTGTTATACCTCGGCTTACCCGAATGCGGGGTTGCCCAATGCCATGGGTGAGTATGATGAGCACCCGGAGGATACGGCGCATTTTATAGAGGAATGGGCGAAGGAAGGTTTCGTGAATATTGTTGGCGGTTGCTGCGGTACGACACCGGAGCACATCAGGCATATCGCGGGACATGTGAAAAAGCTGAAACCGAGGGCGTTGCCTGTTTTAGAGGAAGTTTTATAAACAAATAGGATTTGAACTACAAAGGCACTAAGTAAGAAAAAGATGTACGCGAAATCATGACTACGATCAAACCATACTTAAGATTAGCTGGCTTAGAGCCGCTCGTCGTTAGACCGGAAACGAATTTTGTGAATGTAGGTGAGCGCACCAATGTTACCGGTTCGAAGAAGTTCGCGAGGCTTGTCCGCGAAAACAAATACGAAGAAGCGCTTTCCGTTGCCCGACAGCAGGTAGAAAGCGGCGCCCAGGTGCTTGACGTTAACATGGACGACGCCTTGCTGGACGGTGTGAATGCTATGACCACGTTCCTGAACCTGCTCCAGAGCGAACCGGATATCGCGCGTATACCCATCATGATCGACAGTTCGAAGTTCGAGATCATTGAGGCGGGATTGAAATGCGTGCAGGGGAAATGTATTGTCAACTCCATCTCTATGAAAGAAGGGGTAGAGAAATTCAAAGAGCAGGCATTCATCTGCCAGGCTTATGGCGCATCGGTGGTAGTAATGGCCTTCGATGAGCGGGGGCAGGCAGACACGCTTCAACGACGAGTGGATATCTGCACCCAGGCATACGAGATACTCACCCAGGAAGTAGGTTACGATCCGCAGGACATCATTTTCGATCCCAACATCTTCGCTATCGCCACCGGGCTGGAGGAGCATAATAACTACGCGGTCGATTTTATAGAAGCGACGCGTATCATCAAACAACGCATGCCGCTGGTGAAGGTGAGTGGAGGTGTAAGCAATCTCTCCTTTTCTTTCCGTGGTAATGACCATGTAAGAGAAGCCATGCACGCCGTGTTCCTGTTTTACGCTATCAAGGCAGGCATGGACATGGGAATCGTTAATGCCGGGCAGCTGGTGATCTACGACGAGATCGATCCTTCGTTGCGGCAGCTATGCGAAGACGTGATCCTTAATCGCAATAATGATAATAACCAGGCAACGGAAAAGCTAATCTCGTTCGCTGAAACGGTGAAAGCAAAAGGCAAGGTGGAGGTGAAAGACGAAGCCTGGCGCAACACACCGGTGGAAGAAAGGCTGAAGCATGCGCTGGTTAATGGTATAACTGATTTCATTGAAGCGGACACCGAAGAGGCGCGGCAACAATACCCTAAACCACTGGATGTGATCGAAGGACCGCTGATGGATGGAATGAATATAGTGGGCGACCTATTCGGAAGTGGTAAAATGTTCCTGCCGCAGGTGGTGAAGAGCGCGCGGGTGATGAAGAAATCGGTCGCGGTGCTCACGCCTTTTATCGAAGCGGAAAAAGAAGAGCGCAGGCTTGCGCATATCGCGGCAGGCACGGAGAATAAAGAAGGGGCCGGCGCTGCAAAGATCCTGCTGGCCACGGTGAAGGGTGATGTACATGACATCGGTAAGAATATCGTAGGTGTTGTTTTGGGATGTAATGGCTATGACGTGGTTGACCTGGGAGTAATGGTGCCTGCCGATAAGATATTAGAGGCCGCGGTGAAAGAAAAAGCGGACATCATTGGTTTGAGTGGCCTGATCACCCCTTCGCTGGACGAAATGGTGCACGTGGCACATGAAATGAAACGGCGTGGGATGCAGCAGCCTTTGCTTATCGGCGGAGCAACGACTTCGAGGATGCATACCGCGGTGAAGATCGCGCCGGCGTATGACAACGGTGTGGTGCATGTATTGGACGCATCGAGGAGCGTAACAGTTGCCGGATCACTCCTGAGCCAGGAACAGAAGCCCGGGTTCCTTTCATCGATCACGAATGAGTACACCAAACTACGTGACGATTTCGCGAGCAAGAAAACGGCCAAGCAATACCTTAGTTTCAACGAAGCGCAGGCGAATAAATTCCCGATCGACTGGAATTATGCGCCGCCTGTTCCAACGTTTACAGGGACGAAAGTATTTAAAGATGTGGCCCTGGAGGAAATAAGGGCGTTCATCGACTGGCAGCCCTTCTTCATCGCGTGGGAGATGCACGGGAAGTTCCCGGCGATCCTGAGTGATTCCATCATTGGCGCGGAAGCAACGAAACTATATAACGATGCAAACGCGCTGCTTGATAAAGTGACCGGAGAGAAATGGCTATCAGCTCAAGGCGTGGTCGGTTTCTGGCCATGCAGTTCTGATGGAAAAGATACGGTGACGGTAGAAGCGAATGACGCCGGGTCATTGAAGCTTGAGTTCCTGAGACAACAAGTTAAGAAAGCGGCGGGCCAGCCTAATACCAGCCTCGCGGATTTCATTAAGCCGTTCGAGCAGGATCATATCGGTGCATTTTCCGTAACGATCCATGGTATCGAACCGCATATCAAGCGATTCCAGGAGCAGCATGACGATTATAACAAGATCATGCTGCAGGCACTGGCCGACAGGCTGGCCGAAGCATTCGCGGAATTGCTACACCAGAAGGTGCGAAAAGAATTATGGGGTTACTCGAAGGAGGAGCAACTGGGTAATGAACAACTGATCAAAGAAGAATACATGGGTATACGCCCGGCACCGGGTTACCCCGCCTGCCCCGACCATACCGAGAAGTACAAGTTGTTTGAATTACTGGGTGGCGAGGCGATGACGGGCATCCACCTGACAGAGTCACTGGCGATGTACCCCGCGGCGTCAGTGTGCGGATGGTATTTTTCTCACCCGCGCAGCCAGTATTTCGGTGTGGGTAAGATCGGTAAGGACCAACTGGAGGATTACGCAAAGCGGAAGGGGATGGAACTGGATGAGGCCACGCGTTGGCTGCGGCCAATATTGGAATGACGAACGGTTCCTGCCGCAAAGAAGGTGGAAGGAAGTTTGCTTCAGGTGCCTATCATTCCTTAATTTGGCCCGTTTCCGAAGAGAAGGTCCGGGCCGGTTAAATCGAGGCTACACCGAGGTTTGCTCACTACAGCTTCACTAGAGGTCCACTAGAGCTTCACTAGAGGTCCACTAGAGCTCGTGAGTGTTTGAGGAAAATGGAGGAGGTGAAAGGCCTCCCCGATCCTACCGTAAGGGGGGGCTTTCAACATTGTCAACATTAGACGAACTCAAATGCGAAAGGTTTAATCAACCCCTTAATATTTTTATGCGCCGGGAGCCTTGGGTTGTGCCTGGGGCGCTTTTGCGGGTTTTACCTTTTTCAACTTCTTTCGCAGCCAGGGCTTTGAATTCTTCTCCATGTAATGGTTGATATGTTCGATCGCTTCGTCGTAGTCATCGGTGAGTAATACCAGCTTCAGGTCTTCAGGTGAGACGGTCCCTTCATTGGCCATCAGAGCAATGTAATCCATGAGTGGCTGGTAATATTCTTTCCCGAACAACACCACCGGGAATTGCGTGATGGTTTTTGTCTGCACAAGCGTGAGCGTCTCGAAAAATTCATCCATGGTTCCAAAACCGCCCGGCATGATCACGAATGCATAGGAGTATTTTATGAGCAGCGTCTTGCGCACAAAAAAGTACTCGAACGTGTATGACTTATGCAGGTAAGGGTTTTCGTGTTGTTCAAACGGAAGTTTGATGTTCAGGCCCACTGAATGACCGCCGGCCTCGAAAGCGCCTCGGTTGGCAGCCTCCATTATACCCGGACCTCCACCTGTCATTGTTGTGAGGCCCAGGGCGGCGATACGCTTGCCGATCTCCCGTGCCGCCCCGTAATAGCGGTGAGCCTCTTTAAAACGGGCCGATCCAAATACCGTTACGCAGGGGCCGATGTTATGAAGGACCTTGAATGCCTTCATAAACTCCCAAAACACCTTATAGGCAAATCTCAGCTCAAATTGTTTGGGCTGTTGTCCTTCCAGGAAAGTCTGTTCCTTCGCCGGTATCAGTTGTCCGTTCAGGCTTTGTTCATCCATAGTCGCAAAGTTCTAGTTTTCTATCTCAAGTTTCGTGCGGGAATTACTGCTCCATCCAAAGTAACCTCATGTAAAACCTCCGAGTTGCCATTAAAACGAATCCTTCCTTTAAATTGCAGCCTCATCCAGATATATGAGGATCATTTCTTATAACGTCAATGGTATCCGTTCCGCTATTACAAAGGGATTTATCGACTGGCTCAAGACCGACCCGGCTGATGTAATATGTCTACAGGAAGTAAAAGCTGAGCAGGGACAGGTAGATGTGGCTCCCCTGAATGAACTGGGTTTTGAAGTGTACTGGTTCGCGGCGCAGAAGAAAGGGTACAGCGGTGTGGCGGTGCTAACGAAAGTAGATCCTGATAACGTATTCTATGGAAACGGCATCGAGCAAAGCGATTATGAAGGAAGGGTACTTCGTCTTGATCTGGGAGAGATCACTTTGCTGAATGTCTATTTCCCGTCGGGCACGATGGGGGACGTTCGCCAGACCTATAAATACCAATGGCTGGACGAGTTCCTGCAATACCTTGATGAATTAAAGAAAAGTCGTCCAAAGCTGGTCATCTGCGGCGATTACAACATCGCCCATACCGACCTGGACATTCATAACCCAAAAGGGAACCAGAAAACATCGGGCTTTCTTCCCGAAGAGCGTAGCTGGATGACCAAATTCCTCAACAATGGCTACGTGGATACTTTCCGGCATATCCATCCTGAAAAAAGAGACAGTTATAGCTGGTGGAGCCGTCGATTCCCTACTGTGCGGGCGCAGAATAAGGGCTGGCGAATCGATTATATTACCGCCACCAGCAACCTGAAAGAACAGATCGTGGACGCGCAGATCTATCCCGACATACAGCACAGCGATCATTGTCCTATTTACGTGGAAATAAAAGCGTGAGACATGTTCATTTACAATGTAACCATCAAAGTTGACGCATCCATCCATGATCAATGGCTGAACTGGATGAAAGAAACACATATCCCCGCTGTAATGAGTTCCGGGTGTTTTGAAAAGTTCGTCCTGGTGCGGCTACTCGAAACGGACGAAACAGAAGGGCCCACTTACGCGGTACAATACTTCGCTTTGAGCCGCGCGCAATACAACCGTTACATAGAAATGCATGCTACGCGCCTGAGAAAGGAAAGCAGCGACCAGTGGGGGGAGCGGTTTATCGCTTTCCGCACGTTAATGGAAGTTATAGATTAATGCCGGAAACACCGATTCGAAGCAACGGGTTACAGATTATATTTTACACAGGCAAATAAAAGCTCAAGTTTGCACAATTAGCTGAAATCCTTACCACTGGCGGATTTTAAGGGTAACCCCTTAAAATAAATAAGGCCAAATTATTTTGCGGGACTCTAAAAGCGGATAAATTTGCTCCTCTGTAATAAAATTTTAAACATCCCATTATGAACAAAGCTGAATTGGTTGCCCAGTTTGCAGACGAAACAGGCATCACCAAAACCCAGGCTAACGCTGCTTTAGATTCTTTCATTGACGCGGTTACCAAAACATTGAAGAAAGGTGACAAAGTGACCCTGGTAGGTTTCGGAACTTTCTCTGTATCTAAAAGGCAGGCGCGTACAGGCCGCAATCCTCAAACCGGCGAAGCGATCAAGATCAAAGCAAAGAAAGTAGCCCGTTTCAAAGCAGGCAAAGAACTGAGTGGTAAACTCTGATCCAGACACAAACTCTTTAAGTCCCATTAATTCCCCGGAAGACGATGGGATTTTTTATTTTTACATCCATTTAAATCAATATCATGGGAAGAGGAGACAAAAAAACAGCAAAAGGAAAACGCTTTAAAGGGTCTTTTGGTAAAAGCAGGCCAGCAACGAAAGGCAAGAAGAAGGTTGCTGTGAAGAAGGAAGATTAGTTGAGGGGTTGATCAGTTGAAAGGTTGATTAGTTGATGGGTTGTTGGGTTAAGGTGCAAGTCTTGCGATACTCCAACCCTTTTCATTCCTTGTATACAGAATCCTGTCGTGCAGCCGGCTGGGACGTCCCTGCCAGAATTCAATCTTTTCGGGTTTAACCAGGTATCCGCCCCAGTGCGGTGGACGCGGTATATTTCCATCCTGAAATTTTTCGGTCAATTCCAGGAATTTGTTTTCAAGGAATTCCCTGTTTTGAACCGGGCGGCTTTGCGGGGAGGTCCATGCCCCTATCTTACTTCCATCCGGCCTTAAGTTGAAATAGGCGTCGCTTTCAGATGCCGCCACCTGTTCTACAGTACCTTCAATGCGAACCTGGCGCTCCAGTTCCTTCCAGAAAAACAACAGGCAGGCTTTCGGATTCTCTGATAAGTGAGTGCCTTTAATGCTTTCATAGTTCGTAAAGAAGACGAAGCCCTTTTCGTCATATCCCTTCAACAGCACAATCCTTGCCAATGGGTGACCATCCTTACCTGCCGTGGCCAATGTCATCGCGTTCGCTTCCGATATTTCACTTTGCAGGGCCTCGTTCCACCACACAGAGAATTGCTGAATGGCACCGGGGAGCACTTCGTCCTCGGACAGCGCCTTGAGTTTATAGTCGACCCGCAGGTTGGCGATATCGGTTTGCATACGCAGATTGCTTCTCAGCGATTTGTTGTCAAATTTATTCTTTCATCCGCAAGGATAAATGACTATCATCATCAAAAATAAAAGCGACCCGTGAGGATCGCTTTTTCTATATAAAGGCAGTTTTTTAACTTACCAATGTGCCTACGTTACTTCCCTGCACTACCTGTAACAGGTTGCCAGGTTTATTCATGTCAAAGACGATGATCGGGAGCTTGTTCTCCATGCAAAGGGTGAAAGCGGTCATATCCATCACTTTCAGGTTCTTCGAGATGCATTCCTGGAAGCTGATCTTCTCGAAACGTGTTGCCGACTTATCTTTCTCCGGGTCTGCGGTATAGATGCCATCCACGCGGGTTCCTTTTAAGATCACGTCGGCCTTTATCTCGATCGCCCGTAACGAGCCAGCGGTGTCCGTTGTAAAATACGGGTTACCGGTCCCTGCGGCGAAAATCACTACGCGGCCTTTCTCGAGGTGGCGGATGGCCCTCCTGCGGATATAGGGCTCAGCTACCTGCTCCATCTGGATGGCGCTCTGGAGCCTTGTGTACACGCCAATCTTCTCCAGCATCGCCTGCATGGCCATGCCATTGATCAT
>JAJTCI010000065.1 GCA_021323155.1 Chitinophagaceae bacterium
TACGGTATGCCGTCATCGTTTAAGATCAACACGGCGGCAAGCGGAACGAAAGCATGGAAGACAAGTTTGCGTGGGCAATACAATGAACTCGAGAAAAGTTATCTCTACTCACCTTGCTTTGATGTCTCTCTGCTGGCTCAGCCCTACCTGGGTTTTAAGATGGCGCTGGACCTGGAAGAATGCGGGCAGTTTGTTTGCGATAAAGCCTGGATGGAATACTCGACGGATGGAAAAACCTGGACAAAATTGGGCGCGTTCGGCCAGGGAGTGAACTGGTACAACAACAGCGCGGAAAATGTCTGGGACTCGTCTGCTTTTACCACCTGGCATGTCACCGGCATTGAACTCCCCGCCGGCTCCACCAGTTTACGATTGCGCTTTGTACTCGAAAGCGATGCCGGCATTACGCGCGAAGGCATCGCGATAGATGATGTGCAGGTATATGACCGCCAACAACAGCCATCCGATCCGCAATGGATATTGTCACCAAATCCAACTACAGGGCTTACCAAACTAACTTCCGTACACGAGCCAGGCCGGAAAGTATCATTGGACATCTTCAGCGCCTCGGGTCAACTGGTCTTTCAGAATAGCTTCACCGCTTCGGGCTTTGCCGACAACAGTACGCTGAACCTGACACTTTTAGCCAGTGGAGTCTATTTCCTTGAAGTGTCGGATGGCATCAACCGGAAAGTTTTTAAACTGGTCAGGCACTAGCGATTTCTTTTGCGGACAAAAGCTGGCGGAAGCTATCTTTGCCGCCGCAGATGAACCTGGGTGAGTTGCTAGAAAAGTACAGGAACAACCCCCGCCTTTTTCAATTGGCGGACAGGCTTCTATTTCCCGACCCCCAGCAAATATTCCTCAAGAACCTCCAGGGTAGCTCGGCGGAGTTCGTCGTGGCGGCTTTATTCAGCCATCCCAACACCGCCGGATTGAATCACCTGGTCGTGTGCAACGACGCCGAAGACGCGGCTTACTTTCATAACACTTTAGAGAACCTAACGGAGGCGCTTGACCTTTTTTATTTTCCTTCCTCGTTTAAGAACAGGAAGAATTTCCGGCTATTGAACAGTTCCCACGTGATGCTGCGGACGGAAGCGCTAACCAAACTTTCTGCAGGGGGAAATAAAAAGATCATCGTCACTTACCCGGAGGCTTTGTTCGAAAAAGTGGTGCTGCCAAAAACGCTCAGCAAGAACATTATTCTCATCAAGACCAACGACACGATCAACCCGGAAAGCCTCATGGAACTTTTCGTGATGTATGGTTTTGAGCGTACCGATTTTGTATACGAGCCCGGGCAGTTCGCGGTAAGAGGTGGTATCCTGGATATCTATTCCTTCGGTAACGAAAAGCCCTACCGCGTTGAATTATTCGGTAACGAAGTAGACAGCATCAGGATATTCGATCCGGAAACCCAGCTGAGTGAACGGAAGCTGATGCAGGTTTCCATTATTCCCAACGTGGAAACGCAATTCGATAACAGCGAAAAAGTATCCCTGCTCGAATTCCTGCCCGATAATACCGTCGTATGGCTGAAGGATTGGGATGTGATCAAAGAACAGGTCGAGGCACAGGAAGAAGACCTCGGCCAGTACATCGAACGCTCCGCCACCTTCGTTTCCAAAGACGAAGGCGATGAAGACGATACGAAGGTGTTGAAAGACGTAAAGCTGGCTGATTTTGTCCCCGTCGCCACGCTGGATAGGCAGGTCCGGCAGCGACATATCGTTGAGTTTGGTTACAAGCCACAACTGGCCACATTCGAAATTGAATTTAAGACCCGTCCCCAGCCCGCGTTCAACAGGCAATTCGACCTGCTGATAAAAGACCTCACGTCCCATGAAGGCGCGGGCTACTCCATTTATATATTCGCCGAACAGGTAAAACAACTCGAAAGACTAAACTCGATCTTTACTGATCTCCACACAGACATTAAGTTCGTTCCGGTGGGCACTTCGATACATGAAGGCTTTATAGACGAAGACCTCAAAGCTGTCTGCTACACCGATCACCAGATCTTTCAGCGCTATCACAAGTACCGCGTGAAGCAGGCTTATAACAAAAACAAGGCGCTGACGGTAAAAACACTAAGGGAGTTGCAGCCGGGAGATTTCGTAACACACATCGATCACGGTGTCGGCACCTATAGCGGTCTGCAGAAATTGGAAGTGAACGGCAGGTTGCAGGAAGCGGTGCGGATTATATACAAGGACGGAGATATTCTGTACGTCAACATCAACTCCCTCCATAAAATATCAAAGTATACAGGCAAGGAAGGAAACGTTCCGAAGATAAATAAGCTGGGCAGCGAAGTCTGGGCGAAACTAAAGGAGAAGACGAAGGCAAAAGTAAAAGAGATCGCGTTCGATCTGATCAAACTGTACGCACAACGCAAAGCCCAACAGGGATTTGCCTTCACGCCGGATAATTATATGCAAACAGAGTTGGAAGCCTCTTTTATTTACGAGGACACACCCGACCAAAGCAAGGCAACAGCCGATGTAAAGAAAGATATGGAGTCTCCCTCACCTATGGATAGGCTGGTGTGTGGCGACGTTGGATTTGGAAAGACAGAGGTAGCCGTGCGGGCTGCATTCAAAGCGGTGGTCGACGGCAAGCAGGCCGCCGTTCTTGTGCCGACTACCATTCTCGCATTCCAGCATTATAAGACCTTCGGCGAACGGTTGAAAGATTTCCCGGTAACCGTTGACTACGTGAACCGGTTCAAATCCACGAAAGAGAAAAAAGAGACCTATAAGAAACTGGAAGAAGGAAAGGTGGATATTATCATCGGTACACACGCCTTGCTTGGAAAGGATGTTAAGTTCAAGGACCTCGGTATCATGATCATCGACGAGGAACAAAAGTTCGGCGTGGCGCATAAAGAAAAACTAAAAACGCTGAGAACCACCGTCGATTGCCTTACGCTCACCGCCACCCCCATCCCAAGGACACTTCAATTCTCTTTAATGGGCGCCCGCGATCTGAGTATCATCAATACACCGCCACCGAACCGCCAACCAATACAGACCGAGGTGCAGGTATTCAACGATGATTTTATACGCGACGCCATCTACTATGAGACCGAAAGAGGCGGCCAGGTATTCTTTATCCATAACCGTGTGAACGGATTGCGTGAGATGGCGGGTTTGATACAAGGTCTATGTCCCGACTTAAGCATATCCCACGCGCACGGTCAAATGGAGGGTCATGAGCTCGAGGAAAAGATCATGGATTTCATCGACCGCAAATACGATGTTTTGGTTTGTACCAACATCGTAGAGAGCGGTGTGGACATTGCCAACGTGAACACCATCATCGTGAACAACGCGCACCAGTTTGGATTAAGCGACCTTCACCAGTTGCGTGGTCGTGTGGGCCGTAGCAATAAAAAGGCGTTCTGCTATTTACTGGCGCCGCCAATGAGCACATTGCCCTCCGACTCGCGAAAGAGATTACAGACCCTCGAACAGTTCAGCGACCTGGGCAGTGGTTTCCAGATCGCGATGAGAGACCTCGACATCAGGGGTGCCGGCAACCTGCTGGGTGGTGAACAGACAGGATTTATGGCGGAGATAGGCTTCGAGATGTACCAGAAGATACTCGACGAGGCGATAAGAGAACTGAAAAGAACATCCTTTAAAGACCTTTTCAAAGAAGAGATCAGCCGCCAGGATGATTTTGTAGCCGATTGCACCATCGATACTGACCTCGAGATCCTGATACCCGACGCGTATGTAGAAAGCATCACAGAACGATTATCACTCTATACCCGCCTGGACAATTGCGAAAAAGACGAGGAACTCGACGCGTTTAAAAACGAGATGACCGACCGTTTCGGGCCGCTACCACCACAGGTGCAAGACCTTTTTACAACCATCCGGTGTCGTTGGCTGGCAGTAGACCTGGGGTTTGAAAAAATGAGCCTGAAGGACGACACCCTGCGTTGTTACTTCGTGAACAAGAACGACTCACCTTATTTTGAATCAGCCACGTTTAAGAATGTGCTGCACTTCCTGCAAACCGGCACTAATAAAGGAAAGCTCAAACAAGTGGCGAAGAACTTCCTGCTCGTGGTGAACGATATTGAAGATATGAACGAACTCCACCGCTTCCTGGCACAGATGCATGCAGCCGTATTGCCGCCCCGCCCATAAAAGCCCTTTTGCGGCTCCTGTCAAACTTCGTTACTTTGTCAACGTTAAACCATTTCCATATGAAGTATTTAAGTATTATCATGCTTGTGGCACTGTTTGCCTGCAAGACACAGGAAGGCAGTCAAAAGCTCACAGAGGAGCAACAGGTAGTTCAAAATTTCCTTGATTCTTTTCACCAGGGTTTCCTGGTAGTAAATTACGACTACGCCGAAGCGCAATGGCAGTCCAACACCAAGATCATCGAAGGCGACAGCACCAACGCGGTGAATGAAAGAAATGCAGCCGATAAGTACGCGAAATTTGTAGGAAGTAGTGCGCTCATTGGCCGTGTGAGGCAATTCCTTGACGAAAAAAATGACCTTACCGAACTCCAGGCAAAACAACTCGAAAAGATCCTGTACAACGCCGCCAATTATGCAGAAACCGCGAAGCAGGCTGTTGAAGACAGGGTAAAAGCGGAAACAGAACAGACAGCCAGGCTCTACGGCTTTAAATACATGGTCGATGGCAAAGAAGTGACCACGAACGATATCGACCGGATGCTGAAAAGCGAGACCGACGTAAACAAGCGCATGAAAGTCTGGAACGCCAGCAAAGAAGTCGGGAAAACATTAAAGAGCGGCCTCGTTAAATTAAGGGACCTCCGCAACCAGGTGGTGAAATCCCTTGGCTACAACGACTATTTCTCCTACCAGGTCTCTGATTATGGAATGACTGCAGACGAAATGATGCAGCTCTGCAACCAGATCAATCGTGAACTGTATCCACTATACAGGGAATTGCATACCTACGCCCGTTACGAACTCGCGAAGAAATACAACGCCCAGGTGCCCGATTTTCTCCCGGCCCATTGGCTGCCCAACCGTTGGGGACAGGACTGGAGCACGATGGTGGAAGTACAGGGCATCAACCTGGACTCCGTGTTAAAAACTAAGTCTGCGGAATGGATCGTGAAAGAAGGCGAAGCATTCTACAAATCCCTTGGCTTTTCCGCGTTGCCCGAAAGCTTCTACACCAAATCCAGTTTGTATCCTTTACCTGCCGGCACCACCTACAAGAAGAACAACCACGCTTCAGCCTGGCATATGGATCTTCAGAATGACCTGCGCAGCCTGATGAGTGTGGAACCCAACAGCGAGTGGTTCGAGACCGTGCACCATGAACTGGGACATATCTATTATTACGTCAGTTATACCACCGGGAACGTTCCACCGGTATTACGTGAAGGCGCCAACCGCGCATTTCATGAAGCCGTGGGCAGTATGATCGGCATGGCTGCGATGCAAAAACCTTTCCTGCAGGCGAAAGGATTACTGCCTGCAAATGCGCAAAGTGACGATACGCAGAAGCTCCTGCAGGAAGCACTGAACTTCGTTGTGTTCATACCCTTCTCTACTGGCACGATGACCGGTTTTGAACACGACCTCTACAAGAACAACCTTCCGCCCAGCCAGTTCAATAAACGCTGGTGGGAACTTGCTAAAAAATATCAGGGCATCGTGCCGCCAACCGAACGCGGCGAAGAATATACAGACGCGGCTACGAAAACGCATATCAATGATGACGCCGCGCAATACTATGACTACGCGCTGAGCTACGTGATCCTGTTCCAATTACACGACTACATAGCAAAGAACATCCTGAAACAGGATCCGCGGGCCACCAATTATTACGGCAATAAAGAGGTGGGTGACTTCCTCAAGAAACTCCTCTCTCCTGGCGCAACCGGCGACTGGCGCAAAACGCTCAAAGAAACTGTAGGAAGCGATCTTAGCGCAAAAGCAATGGTGGATTATTTTTCACCGGTGATGGACTACCTGAAGAAAGTAAACGCGGGAAGGACCTATACCTTACCTGCGACAATGCAATAAACCCGGGCCATGAGAATACTGGTATTATTAAGCCTGGTTGCGATATCGCTGTCTTCGTTAGCGCAAACGGGAAAGACGAAGGTAAAGGTGATCACGCCCTATGGCAAAATGATCATTCGTCTCTATGACGAAACACCCCTTCATCGGGATAATTTTGTAAAGCTGGCCAAACAGGAATTCTATGACAGCCTGCTGTTCCACCGCGTTATCAAAAATTTCATGATCCAGGGTGGCGATCCCGATAGCAAGCATGCGAAACCGGATTCAGCACTAGGTTCAGGTGATGTGGGATATAAAATACCTGCCGAATTCAACACGAAGCTGTTTCACAAGAAAGGCGTTCTTGCAGCGGCGCGGGACAATAATCCCGAAAAAGCCAGCAGTGGCTGCCAGTTTTATATCGTCCAGGGTAAAGTGCATACTGACAGTACCCTCGCAGACATCGAAGCCAAGCGCTTAAAGCATAAGATACCGGTGGACCAGAAAGAGGTTTATAAGACGGTTGGCGGAACACCACACCTCGACCAGGGCTACACGGTTTTCGGCGAAGTGATAAAAGGTATTGAAGTGGTGGATAAGATCGCGGCGGTAACCACGAACAAAAGAGACCGGCCCGTGGAGGATGTCAGGATGAAGATCCGGATGAAAAAACGATTCCTGTTCTTTTGACAAAAGAAAAAGTCCTGCAGCGTTGCAGGACTTTTTTTATCCGCGGATGTTATTAGTATCCTTTAGTTGCCACACCATCCTGAATGGCCTGCAGCGCCTTCGTTTCACTGAGGATGGCCGCCATCTTGTTGCCCTTCCCATCATGACCGTTGGCGATATAACCTCCTTTCGAAGTTTTGGTGATAACAGCATCCTGCATCGGAACGTTTTTTTCTTTGGTTTTGAGGCAGTAAGCTTTGAGCATTTTTTCAGTATCCATAATAATTGTTTTGTTGTCTTTCAGACTGGTTGATTAGGAAAACGAATCCAAACTAAATAAAATTTCTGAAAAGGCGGGTTTTCGTCAATTATGGTGGATAAATAGCGCGGAAACAATAGATTTCATGAACTTTATCACACAACACCAAAAATGGATATCTCCTACATAATCAACGAGCTGGCTGAGGAGCGGGAAGACTATTTCCGCGCCATCGCACCACCCATCATGCAAACCAGCAACTTCGCTTTTAAGACCGTTGAAGCATTCAGGAAAAGTTTCGAAGATGAATATGCCACGTGGTTATATAGCAGGGGCCTCAATCCCACGGTAGATATTCTTCGAAAAAAGCTCGCGGCACTCGATGGAGCCGAAGATTGCCTTGTTTTCAACAGTGGTGCGGCGGCGATTTTTGCCGCCATCCTTGCCAATGTGAAGAGCGGTGACCATATCCTCAGCGTAAGAAATCCCTACACCTGGGCACAGCGGATGTTCGAAGTGATACTGCCCAGGTTCAATGTCACCCACACCTACGTGGATGGGCGCGACACCAAAAACTTCAGTAACTCGATTCAGCCGAACACAACGCTCATCTATCTCGAATCCCCCAATAGCTGGAACTTCGAGCTACAGGACCTTGCCGCGATCGCGCAACTCGCGAAACAAAAGGGAATAGTGACCATCTGTGATAACAGCTACTGCACCCCGTTGCATCAAAGACCCATAGCCCTGGGCATCGACCTCGTCCTCCAATCTGCCACCAAATACATTGGCGGGCACAGTGATGTTATTGCGGGCGTACTCAGTGGCAAGCGCTCAATGATCGAAAGGATATTCAACAGCGAATACATGAACATCGGGTCGGGCATACAACCTTTCAACGCCTGGCTACTGATCCGCGGGCTGCGCACACTTCCCCTTCGGCTGGAAAGGATCGCCAAAACCACGCAGGCCGTGGTGGAATACCTGCTAAAACATCCTGCTGTTGAAAAACTGTATTTCCCCTTGGACCCCGCTTTCCCGCAGTATGAACTGGCGAAAAAGCAAATGACGAGTGCCTTCGGGCTGCTGAGTTTCGTGGTGAAGACCAGGGAAATCGAATCGATAGAATTCTTCTGCGAATCATTGCGGCATTTCTTTATGGCGGTCAGCTGGGGCGGGCATGAGTCCCTTATCATTCCGCGCTGCGCCGGTATAAAACGTGCGGATTTTGACCCGGTCAATCCAGAGCATCGGATGATCCGGATGTATGTTGGACTGGAAGACTCCGACTACCTGGTCAGGGACCTGGACCAGGCGTTTGCCGCAATGGAAAAGCGTTCACCCGCTCAATAAAATTTCCCGCGCCATGGCAGCCCCCGCCCCTTTTATGCTATTTTTGTTACATGAGGTTTTACATACTTCCTTTCCTGCTTTTCAGCTGCATAATAACAGCTGCGCAGGATACTTTGAATAAATGGAGCCTTAGGAAATGCGTCGACTACGCGGTGATGAATAACCTGACGGTTAAACAGGCCGACATCCAGAGACTGTATTCAGCAGTCGATCTTCACCAAAGCGAAATGACGAAGTATCCTACGTTGACAGCATCGCTAAGTGGTGGATACAATTTTGGCTTAAGCAACAACCCCGCGACCGGTACGTTGGAATCGGATAACTTCTTTGCGGCACAGGGATCGGTCCAGAGCAACTACACCATCTTCAACTGGTTTGTAAGGAAGTACAATATCGAAGCGGATAAACTTGGCTTGCAGGCCGCCAGGGCAGGCATAGAAAAAGCGCAGAATGATATTTCACTGAGCGTTGCCAACACATTTTTGCAGGCGATGCTTGGCAATGAAACGGTGAAAATAGCAGAAGTACAGGTACAGCAGACCCGTGAACAGCTCACCAACACCGACCGGCGTGTTAACGCCGGGTCATTACCGGAACTGAACTCGCTCCAGTTACAAGGTCAGCTGGCAATCGACAGTGCCAACCTCATCCAGGCGCAGTCATCGTACCGCCAGGCACTCATTCAATTAAAGACACTGCTTCACCTCCCACAGGATACGGCTTTTGAAATCATTATTCCACCGGTAGAGACGATCCCGGTTGACCCGCTCGCCGAAGTGGAACCAAAATATGTTTACTCGCTTGCGATCGCCAACCAACCCTTGCAGAAAATAAACCAGATAAGGATAGAGCAGGGTATTAAACTGGTAAAAGCGGCTCGGGGAGCGATGTACCCCGCCATTGGTGCGCAGGCCAGCCTCAATACAAGCTTCGCGGCAAAACAGTTTGATGTATTCGGTCCCGCTCCGGGTTTCGATACCAGTGTTGCATTTGTCAACACAGGGTCGGGTACGTTCCGGGTGCTCTCGCCAAAACGGCAGATCGTCGGCACCACCACCCTGCCTTTCGGCGACCAGTTGAGTAATAACTTCGGCCAGTTCATAGGCGTGGGCATCACGTTCAACCTGTTCAATCAACACCAGTTGAGAAGCCAGTGGAACAGGGCCAAAATACAGGTGCAGCAGTACCAGTTACAACAGGATCAGGATAACGCCATCCTTCAATCGGATATCTTCAATGCGTACGAACTGGCGATCGCGGCCTTACAGAAATATAATGCATCGGCGCGGCAGGTGGAAGTGAGCGAACGTGCTGCGGAGATGGCCGATAAAAGATACGCTATCGGCATGCTCAGTGCACTCGACCAGATCACTACCCGCAACAACCTGTTCAGGGCGAGAATTGAAATGTCGCGGAACCGCTATGATTACGTGTTCAAGATGAAAGTGCTGGAATATTATAAAGGCAACGGCATTCGCTTATAGTTCTCGTTTGAGGGAGAGAGTTTCACCTGGGCGAATACTGCTATATTATACATACGCATAAAGACGTTATATGAAGAAGAAGACAATATGGTG
>JAJTCI010000314.1 GCA_021323155.1 Chitinophagaceae bacterium
ACCGTCCTCCATGGTAAAATAAGCACCTACGACGGCAAATGGGTGACGGTGGGTTCCTACAACCTGAATAACATCAGCGCATTCGCGAGTATAGAACTGAACCTTGACATCATGAACGCGAAATTCGCCGTGAAGGCCGAGGAATCACTGCAACAGATCATCGATAACGATTGCGTGCGTGTAGAGAAAGAAACGTTCGTAAAAAAGAACCACATCTTCATGCAGCTCTGGCAATGGACCTGTTACCAGTTTATACAGGTGTCATTCTTCCTCTTTACATTTTATTTCCGGCCGAATAACCGCGATTAATTTCCTTTGATACGTTTGATGAGCGCGCGTATTGTCTCTTGATTCCATTTTGCAAAACGCCCGCGCTGTACCGCCATTTTGTTTCCCTGGTGCTGGACAAAATAATGGAAGACAAATTTCTCATTGGGGTCATGCCATCCAACGATCTGGCCGAAGCGAAGGTCATTGAACACGAGGGTGTCATTCCACTTCTGTATCGAATAGAAGCCACGGGAGAATCGTTTCAGGTTGTCAAGGCTTTTCTTTTCCTCGTTGGTAGCGACGCTGGACAACAGGTGATCGTTCTTTGGGAAATAGGTGAATTGTATCGTATCCTTTGAATCGAAAACTGAGCGATACCCGGAATAAAGTCCGCTGTCACTGGCCGCCACCACGTACCACAGCCAGCTGTTCAGCGGCGTGGGCGTTGTAAAATAATCATTGTATTTAATGTTTTGCTTCTCCATGATGTGCCGTACTTCCCGGTCAACCGTGAGTTTGTTATAACTGCAATAGATCAGGTATACCGCCGGTGCAATGATGCCGAAACGCCACCAGAAATTTCGTTTGGGCAACGGTGTTTTCAGGATGAGCAACATGAGTGCGGCGATCACTGGAAATATGGTGAAGAAAAAGTCGAAGACATAAATAGTGTTGAAAGAAAAGCGCCGGTGCGAGAATGGTTCCAGCCAGCCGATGCCGTAATTATTGTACGCGTCCAGGAAGAGGTGGGAAAACAGCCCGATGGCAATGAAGACATTCCAGGCAAGGAACGATATACCCCGTGAACGGTTCCAGCGATAAGCAAGCCACGCGACGATTGGTGTTATGATCAATGCGAACATGATGGAATGGGTAAACCCACGATGGGCGAGGAGGTTCTTATCCATTGTAAGCCACAACGAAGCAACTACATCGAAGTCAGGGATGCTTGTGGCCAGCGCACCCCAGCCCATGGCACGCTTTCCTAGTTTTTTTCCCCCGATCGCCTCCCCAATGCAGGCGCCGATCGCTATATGCGTCAATGAATCCATGGAATAAAGTTACAGGCCTTGCAGGCAGATTACCCGCGTTCCCCGGAACCTATCAAAAACTGTTCTAATTATCCATTTATAGTTTCCTGAATTTCGCCTGGAAGAATCTCAGGTATTTCGGTTCGAAGATCATTTCCAGTCCTTTAACCTGTTTTCTCCTCTTGTAGACCCGCGCCACAGACTCCGCGATCACATCCATATGGGCTTGTGTGTATACACGGCGGGGTATGGTCAGCCGGACGAGTTCCAGTTTAGGATAATAGTGGTCGCCGGTCCTGGCATTCCTCCCTGCCGAGAGTTCCGCAGCCAGCGCCTGCGCGGGGAATTTATCCTGGGGCACATGTGGAAGGAATTTTTTCGCGTCAATGAATATGCCGTGCCCGCCTACCGGCAGCACAATGGGAATCCCTGCTTTCTGCAATTGTTCACCCAGGTAAAGTACCTGGCCGATCCTTGCACGGATGTGTTCATCGTGCACCGACTCTTCAATACCGATCGCCATTGCTTCCATATCCCGCCCTGCAAGGCCTCCATAAGTATGCAGGCCCTCGTACACTACTACCAGGTTGCTGGCTTCTTCGTAGATGTCATTATCGTTAATGGCCAGGAAGCCGCCGATATTGACCAGCGCGTCTTTTTTGGCGCTAAAAGTGGCTCCATCTGTATAGCTGCAGATATCTTTCACGATAGCCGCGATTGATTTACGTGAGTAACCTTTTTCGTGTTGCTGGATGAAATACGCGTTCTCGGCAATACGCGTCATATCCAGTATGATCCTGATGCCATGTTTATTGGTGAGCGCGCGCAGCGCTTTCATGTTTTGCATCGACACCGGCTGCCCTCCCGCCATATTAACGGTCACGGCGACGCATACATAAGGTATCTTCTGCGCGCCATGCTTCCGGATCACCGCCTGTAGTTTCTCCAGGTCGATATTGCCTTTGAACGGGTCCAGATTTTCGGGATCATGGGCTTCATCCACGATCACGTCAACGAAAGTGCCCCCGGCGAGTTCCTGGTGCAGCCGGGTAGTGGTGAAATACATGTTGCCTGGAATGATATCTCCCTTCTTGATCATTACCTGGGAAAGAATGTTTTCAGCGCCACGACCCTGGTGAGTGGGGATAAGGTATTTATACCCGTAGTATTTCTTAGCTGCTTTCTCAAGCGTGTAAAAATTCCGGCTTCCCGCATATGCTTCATCACCCAGCATCAGTCCGGCCCACTGCCTGTCACTCATCGCGGATGTGCCACTGTCTGTTAGCAGGTCGATGTAAACATCTTCTGACTTCAGGAGGAAAGTATTATAACCAGCTTCTTTGATGGCACTCGCACGCTGTTGCGGCGTGGTCATCTTAAGCAATTCCACCATCTTGATTTTGAAAGGCTCTGCCCATGACCGTTTACTGGATTCCATGTTATTTTTTTGATTGTAAAAGAACTGATGTAAGCGGTTTGCTGGAATGATGACGGTCATGGTTTGGCTTGACACTAATCTCTTATTTGGCTGTATAATTTATGTTATGCCATTCAAGACCATCATCGAACCGTTCAAGATAAAATCTGTAGAACCCATTTACATGAGTACCAAGGGCGAGCGGCTCAGGTACATCAGGGACGCGCATTACAATCCATTCCTGCTCCTTTCAACGCAGGTGATCATTGATCTCCTTACTGACAGTGGCACTTCGGCCATGAGCAGCGAGCAATGGGCTGGTATCATGCGGGGTGATGAATCTTACGCCGGCGCCCGGAGTTGGGAACGTCTTGAAAGCGAGATACAGGACCTGACAGGATATCCCTACGTTTTACCCACGCACCAGGGACGGGCCGCGGAGCGCATATTATACAGCTACCTGGGAGGTAAGGGTAAATACTTTATCAGCAACACGCATTTCGATACCACGCGGGCGAATATTGAATTCAGCGGGGCTACGGCTATTGACATTCCCTGTCGCGAAGCCGGCGATCGCGACTCAAGCGATCCGTTCAAGGGCAATATGGACACCGAGATGCTGAAGCAAACGATCAGTATCTACGGCGCATCTAACATTGCAGCGGTGATTCTTACGGTCACCAATAACAGTGGCGGAGGCCAACCCGTGAGCATGGCCAACGCAGAGGCAGTGGCTGAAATATGCCGTAAACATGATGTGCTGTTCATCATTGATTGCTGTCGCATCGCTGAGAATGCTTACTTCATTCACCACAAAGAACCCGGTTACGACCGTTTACCATACCGGGAGATCGCCCAGGAGATGTTCTCGCTTGCCGACGGATGTATCATGAGCGCTAAGAAAGACGCGTTGGTGAACATGGGTGGCTTCCTGGCATTGCGCGACGAAGAACTCGCTGCAGCCTGCACCAACCTGCTTATCATCACCGAAGGATTTGTTACCTATGGAGGAATTTCAGGAAGAGACATGGAAGCGATAGCGATCGGCCTGCGCGAGGTATTTGATGCCGCATACCTGAATTACCGGATCAAGAGTACCGAATACCTGGGTGACCACCTGAAGGCAATGGGCATTCCCGTGATCTACCCGATCGGCGGGCACGCGGTTTATATTGACGCGGGCGCACTATACCCGCATATACCGGCCGAACAATACCCCGGGCAGGTACTCGTTTGCGAGTTGTACAAAAAGGGATAGATCGTAAAAGGGATCGATAAACGGGGGTGTTTTTTTATTCCATCTACAATAGTTCCTCCTGGCTTACGGGATCGAAGCGTGCAGTAAAGAGTCGAAGGAAAGGCTGTTCTCGCGTGATGCGGAGTCCACTTGAGAACAGCCGTTCCTTCGACACTTTACTGCACGCTTCGAACCCGTAAGCCAGGCGGAACTAGTGGAGATGGAATAAAAAAACACCCCCGTTTATCGATCCCTTTTACGATCTGTCCCATTTTGTTTGATTTTTAAATGGTGATTAAATATGCAGCCCTGGCGATGGTGCTAACTAGTATTGAACCCGGCCCTGATTGCGTTAACAGTACAAGGATACTACTAGGCCAGGGTGCACTGTCCGCTTTGGGCCCTGTTAGGCCCTGTTGGGCTCAATTAGGCTCTGTTGGGCCCAGTTAGTCCCAGTTAGTCCCTGTTAGACCC
>JAJTCI010000066.1 GCA_021323155.1 Chitinophagaceae bacterium
GTCATGAAGCCATAGCTCCACCCGACTTTATTGAACACGCGTACACCGGGTGGCATGCGGCGCGTATTATCCCGGAAAAAGAACTTCACATAGCTGTCGTAGTAGGCCGTGGTATCATATAATGGCGCCGGTGTTTCCGATGGGTATTGCGAGAGGTAACGCAACATGAATGCGCGGTCGTCGCTGGTGAGCTGAAAACGTTTGCGTGGAGGCGTCGATTCATGAAACAATACGGATTGCAGCATTTGTTGTAACTCCCGTAGTGGTGTGAAATTATGGTGTGTGAAATCAAAGGGCGCGTTCACCAGGCTGTCCCTGCTGTTGATGTGGGCCTTACCGACTTTATATTCTTTGGTGAAGTCAAATGAGTCGGTATTGTAAGCCGGTTGTTGCGAATAGATCACGTTGCCGGCTTTGTCGATAAACCGGGCCGCATTAGTATGCCGGTTCTGAAAAGTACTGAGCCCCATGAATTGCCTGGTGATCCGGCTACGCCTGTGTCCTTTTTGATGCAGTCCGCGGTTGATCTGCTGCTGGCCAACGAACTGGTAGAGGCGGTTGTAGGGATCGTTCTCGCTTACGAGCAACATGCGCCTGATGTATTGTGCCACCGATGGAAGCCCGTCCGGCGATGTGGGATCTTTATGCATGGCAGTTTGCCAGGCCGCGCTGCTATCGATGAGCAAAGTGGTGTGTTTGTCCACTCCCGTAATGTTCAACTGGTTCAGTTTTTCCAGGGACAATAATGCCAGTGGCAGCTTCACCATCGACGCCGGGTTGAAATACAGGCCGGGGTCGTGATTAAAATAATAATGCCTGAAGGAGGGTTTGTTGTTCCTGTTCCTGTCGATGCGTGTATAAATGACCTGTAACCGGTACTGGTTGGGATTGGCCAACACGTTCCTGAAGATGGTATCGTTATTAGCAGCCAGTAGCTCCTGCAGGAATTTGTCGTTCTGCGGTTGGCTCCATGCGTTAACCGATATAAACAACAATGCGACGAATAAGAAAGATGCTGTTATTGCAAGGCGGATATGCATGCTCAGAATAATGGAGTTGTCCTGAGATCATATAAGCTCTGCTCCGGTGTTATGCGTCTTGCCTGGAGCAGGCGCCGGTGCTCGAAGGCGTCGTAATTCGGTGCGCCGGGAAACAGGCTTCCGACCTGCACCCTGCCAGAGGAATGAATGAATTCACCATTGCCGATGTAGAGTCCTACGTGCACCACGCGTTCCTGCAGATTTGTTTTATCGCGGCCTCCGAAGAAAAGGAGGTCGCCTGGCTGCAGTCTTGCGAAATAGGCTGATGTATCAATCTCCTGTCCCAGCAACACCTGTTGCGAAGCATCGCGGGGCAGCACAAGACCATTCATGAAATAGACGGTCTTGGTGAAGCCACTGCAATCGACGCCTTTAAAAGAAGTGCCGCCCCAGAGATAAGGTATGCCCATGAGTTTGTGGGCGGTCTCTACGATATTCTGTGGGAGTGGTTGACGGGATGCGCGCCATTCACCATAAGGCATCGCCTGTTTGTGATCGATATAAGCGATGCGGCCGTCAGGAAACTCGACCTTCAGATAACCGGCGAGAGAATCGACCGCCATCATTATATCTCCATATACCATATCGCTGATGGTTGCTTCATCACCCGGGTATTGATAAGCAAAGCCGTAAGGCGCGGTGAAGATCACCTTGGGAGCGGCTTTCCATTCGGCCAGGCGCAGGTGGTTCATGCGTTGTATCGCGTCGCCATCGATCCATGCCAGGTAATTGTCTGGTGTCTGAACGAGGTACCAGCCACGCTCCTGCTTCCATACTTTCAACGGTGTACCCATGGTTGCCTGTGTAGCGAGTTCCGCGCGGTGCGATGGTTGCACGCGGAGGTTGCCAAGCGAGATGGTGACGACTGCCTGGGTCATGCCTTTGAGATTCGCCGACGGCAATATTGTTATACTATCTATATATGTGATGCCCGATGCTGCCAGCTTTTCAATCAAGGCCGCCTTTGCCGCGGGTGAAGTAGTCTCCCCTTTCACCACGCCATCTTTCGCCTGCACCCGAAACCAGACGATCCTCTTATCTGGTGCAAAGGCTTGCGCAATGCTGTCGATGCTCGCCTGTAAACGGGTATCGGGATCCACCGCTGGTTGCCGGCTTACCCGGCAGGAGGATAGTAGCAGGGTGCAAAAAGATATGAAGACCAGTAAACGCAATACGAAGGTTTCCACTAAGATAGGGAAATAACCATATGCGCATAAAACTGCATAACACCGCAAAATAGTGCGGATTTTATTAGAATATGTGCGTTTTTCAGTCTACTTTAGTCGGACAACAATCAAAATGCTTGCTTATGAGACTGATGCACTTCCTGCTGGGATGCCTACTGCTGTTCCCGGCAACGCTGCTTGCACAGAAAGGGCGTGTCGTAACCGGCACTGTCACTTCGATGCAGAACGCAGGTCTGGAAAACGTTACCATTAATGAAAAAGGAACGAACAACACAGTGGTGGCTGACGCCTCCGGTAAATTTTCCATTACGCTAACGCGAGACAACAGCGTGCTGGTGTTCTCGATGGTAGGATTTCAAACCAAAGAGATGGCCGTTGGCTCTTCGTCCAACGTGAGTATTTCATTAGACACCGACACCAGGGAACTGGAAGGCGTGGTGGTGACCGCTCTCGGTATCAGCCGTAAAGAACGGTCGGTGGGTTATTCCACACAGTCGGTAAAGGGTACAGACCTAACGTTGACGAAGGAACAGAATGTGCTGGGATCACTGGCAGGCAAGATCGCGGGTGTGCAGGTAGTGGGTTCTTCCGGCGCAAGTATGGGAGGAACGCAGAAAGTGAAGATCCGTGGTGTGAACTCGATAAATGGTTCTGGCGAACCTTTGATGGTGGTAGATGGTACACCGATATCCAATGCCAACTTCGGAGGAAGAAATGGGGGTGACTTCGGCAACCTGGGACAGGATGTGAACCCCGAGGATATAGAATCGATCACCGTACTGAAAGGACCAACCGCTTCGGCATTGTATGGTATCCGCGGACAGTATGGCGTGATCATGATCACTACAAAAAAAGGAAGCAGGAACGCGAAGAAGCTGAGCGTACAACTTAACAGCGCTGTTTCGATGGAGCAGGTGGGTGATTTTATCCCTTTGCAAAATGTATACGGTGGTGGGTCCAGCCAGACCTGGCGCACACTGGGCAGCGGTGAGAAATATGTTGACATGGCTGTTGACGAGAGCTGGGGACCCAAGATGGACGGCACAATGGCGCGTTCGGTATTCAGCTTCTACCCGCAGGATCCCGAGTTCGGACAATTGACGCCCTTCGTCGCCCACCCCAACAACGTGAAAGACTTTTATGAAACCGGTACAACGGTGAACAATGGAATCAGTATGACGGGCGGTGGCGCCAATCATAACTTCCGCATCAGTTTTAATGATACCAGGATATCGGGCATCGAACCCAACACCTGGCTCAGGAGAAATAACCTGGGACTTGCGGCGTCGTTCGACCTTACAAAAAAACTGGTGTTCACATCCAATATCAATATCGCTTACAATAAAGGACAGCGTCCTTCACAGGGTTATGACGGCGGATCGCGGTACCTGTTACAATGGTTCCAGCGCAATATAGATATCAACCGCCTGGAAGAGTATAAATACGCCGACGGTACTTTCAAAAACTGGAACCTGAGCAGGCCTAGTGCAGCAGGCGTAATGAGCAGCTATAAAGCGTTGTATTGGAACAACCCGTATTTCGAGGCATACGAGAACCTGAACAACGATAACCGCAGCAGGATGTTCGGCGATGTTGGCCTGAGTTACCTGGTGCTACCCGGCTTGAAGGTGAGTGGTTTTGCAAGGGGCGACATGTTCACGCAGAACATTGAAGACAGGGAAGCCTTCGGTGGAAGATATGTGCCGGGATATTCCACGGCCAAGTACGAGAACCGCGAGATGAACTACGAGTTCCTTGCCGAGTACAATAAGAAATTCAATGACGTGAGCCTGAACCTCAACGCGGGGGGTAACCTTTATTCAAGAAGGTATACCTACCTGTACATGGCTACCAAGGGTGGCCTTTCAAGCCCAGGCTTCTATAATATCGCCGCATCGGTAGACAGGCCTACGGTGACTTCTTACCTGCAGCGCAAAGAGATCAGGAGTATATACGCGATGGCTTCGGCTGGATACAAGGACACGTATTTTATTGACGCGTCGATCAGGAATGATAATTCATCGTCGTTGCCCCTGGCTAATAATTCATATTGGTATCCTTCTGTATCGGCCAGTATGATCTTCAGCGAACTGATGAAGTGGAAGCCACTTAATTATGGCAAGCTTCGTCTCAGCTTCGCGAGAGCGGGTTCTGACCTTAGTCCTTACCAGACAACGCCTACGTTTGGCGTTGGTGGTATTTACGGTACGACGAATACTTTGTTCGTCCCGGACAACCAGAACAATCCGAACATCAAACCTTCATTTGCCAATTCACTGGAAGCCGGTGTTGACCTTCGCTTCTTTAAAGGAAGACTGGGCGCCGAATTCACTTACTACACGCAGAAGAACAAGAACCAGATACTGAACCTGGATGTTTCAGGAACGAGCGGGATAGGCTCCACCGTGATCAACGCGGGCCTGATAGAGAACAAGGGCTTCGAGCTTTCGCTAAGCGGTGTGCCGTTGCAGACGAAAGATTTCCAGTGGAACGTGGTATTCAATATCGCGCGCAACACTGGTATGGTGAAAGAACTCTACCCAGGTACGAATGTGTACGCGCTTGACGTGAATACTTACTCCGGTGTTTCTGTATACCTGAATTCATATGTAGGCAAACCATTCGGCAGCCTGATCGGTAAAGCTTACCAGCGCGATTCTGCTACTGGCAAGATCCTGCTTGGAACGAATAATATGCCGCTGTATACGGACGCAACGCACGATTTTGGTTCCGTAGTACCGGATTATACAGGTGGCCTTCGCAACAGCTTCCGCTTCCGCAACTTCGACCTGTCCGCGATGATCGACTACCAGTTCGGTGGCCAGTTCTTCAGCTGGTCAAAGATGCTGGCAGTGAAAACGGGTATGGCTGAAGAGACAGCAGCGTTGAATGATAAAGGCAAGAATGTACGGGACGCGCTGGTTGATGGCGGTGGTGTTAAAATAAACGGTGTGCTGAATTCAACCAAACAGGAAGTGACCGTCTATGTTGATGCAAGAACATACTACCGCACTACGCTTGGAACACATGTGTACGAGGAATGGCTGTATGATGCCTCTTATATCAAGCTAAGAGAGATTAGGCTGGGATACACGTTCGGAAAGCGCGTGATGCAGAAGCTTCCGTTCAGCAGTATGAATCTGGCGTTCATCGCGCGCAACCCCGCGATGATCTGGCAGAAGGCGCCAAAGGGCCTGGACCCATCCGAATTGTCTTCGGGCGGAAATTCCATCAGCTGGCTGGAAACAGGACAACTGAATTCCGTACGCTCTTACGGCATCAACCTCAACATCAATTTTTAAAACAGCAACATGAAAACGATCATCATATCTTTTATATCCCTGCTGGCGATCACGGGCTGTAATAAATTCGAGGATGACATGAACATCAACCCGAATTTACCCAGCACAAGTTCGAATACACAGCTGATCGCGAACGCGGCGCTGTACCTGCCGGGACTGAGTACGACGCCCCAGGGCGAATACAACGCGCAGTTCCTCTCTGAAACGGAATACCCGAACCTCTCGTTGTATAACCAGGTGAGCTTTAATTTTTACGACCTGTATACCGGTCCGCTGATGAACCTGGAAACAGTGCTAAAAGCGCAATCATACAATGGTAACGAAGGCCCGGTGGCCAACCAGATAGCGGTGGCCAAGATACTGAAGGCCTATTTCTTCTGGCATATCACTGACCGCTGGGGAGACGTACCGTATTCCGAAGCGTTGAAAGCAGAGGCAAATTTTACACCTAAGTACGATAAGCAGTCAGCTATCTACGACAGCCTGTTCAAACTACTGGAAGACGCGAACGGGATGATCGTTACGGGTAATATCAGTAATGATATTATTTACGGTGGCGACATGACAAAGTGGAAAAAGCTGGCGAACACCATGCGCATGCTGATGGCGTTACGGCTGAGTAAGATCGATCCTGCAAAGGGAACGATCCAGTTTAATGCCGGTATGGCCGCAGGAGCCATGACCGCTAACAGTGACAATTTCGTTTACAAACATTTGCCTGACGCGGCAAACCAGAACTATTGGTATGGGCAGGTATTCGGAATGAACCGCAGCTGGTGGGCGTTGAGCAAAACGCTTGTAGATCGCATGAAGCCTACTGCTGATCCAAGGCTGGCGATCTATGGCGAAAAGACCAAAGCCTTGCCGCAGGATTATGTTGGATTGCCGTATGGAAATACCTCGGTGATCAACAAGGATAACTACTCGCTGATGGGCACGGGCATCTGGAAACAGGACGCGCACATTCACCTGGTGACCTACGCGCAGATGTTGTTCGCGAAAGCAGAAGCCGCGAAGCTGGGATGGATCCCCGGTGGTGACGCGACAGCGAAAACCAATTATGACCTGGCGATCGAGCAGTCGGTGAGGCAGTGGAACAATAACAGCATTACGGGTCTTCCCGCGATGATGGCGCACGTGGACGTGGTATACAACCCCGCCACCGCGTTACAGCAGATCGCGAACCAACGATATATCCATTTGTTCATGCATGGCTACGAAGCCTGGGCGGAATACCGGAGGACCGGTTACCCGAATGACATGGTGAGTCCAGGTGGCAAGGCAGTGCCGAGGAGACAGGGTTACCCGGCTCCCGAGGTGTTCAATAACGCGACAAATTACCAGCAGGCTATACAGACACAGTTTAGCGGGCAAGATAATCTCACCGGCAGGGTCTGGTGGGACAAACCATAGTTTTAAGGTGAGGATGTACATTAAGCCCCTGCATTAGCGGGGGCTTTTCTTTTGGGTTAACCCCGGTACAATAATGTTGGTGTGATCCGAAAATCATTTGCTCTTCAAAATGCGGGATGATGAGGAAGAGGGCGGACATTTGTTTGCGGGCAACACATGTGGGTGGAACCTAATTAGGAAGTGGCTGATTATCAGCCAAGGCATTTAGCAAATAAATACTAAAATTATTAGTGTTTGTAATTATTTCCTACTACCTTTATCACCCCAATTATATTTGACCAATAAACAAAACATTATGAGTAACGCAGAAAAACTTAAGGCGCTCAAGCTCACAATAGACAAGATAGACAAGGATTTCGGGAAGGGCAGCGTGATGATGATGAACGAGAAAGGAGACCGCCAGATCGAAGTTATTTCTACGGGCTCTATTGGATTGGATACCGCTCTGGGCATTGGTGGTGTACCCAAGGGAAGGGTGATCGAGATCTACGGCCCTGAATCTTCCGGTAAGACAACCGTTGCTACACATATCATTGCCGAGGCGCAGAAAAAAGGTGGCATGTGCGCCATCATCGATGCCGAGCACGCGTTCGACAGCGCGTATGCCCAGAAACTGGGTGTTGACATAGACAACCTGCTGATCTCACAGCCGGACTATGGCGAGCAGGCGCTCGAGATCGCCGATCGCCTGATCCTGTCCGGCGCGCTGGACGTAGTGGTGATCGATTCGGTTGCGGCACTTGTACCAAAAGGAGAACTGGAAGGAGAAATGGGTGACAGCAAGATGGGTCTGCAGGCAAGGCTGATGAGCCAGGCGCTGCGGAAGCTCACGGCTACCATTTCCAAAACAAATACGGTCTGCATATTCATCAACCAGCTTCGCGAGAAGATCGGTGTGATGTTTGGCAACCCCGAAACCACCACCGGTGGTAACGCGTTGAAGTTCTATGCATCGGTGCGCCTGGATATTCGTCGTATGGCGCAGATCAAGGACGGTGACGAGGCAGTGGGTAACCGCGTGAAAGTAAAAGTGGTGAAGAATAAAGTGGCGCCTCCATTCCGGGCAGCGGAGTTCGATATCATTTTCGGTGAAGGCATCAGCAAGATGGGTGAGATCATCGATATGGGTGTGGAACTTGGTATCGTGAATAAGAGCGGAAGCTGGTTCAGCTATGAGACCAATAAGCTGGGTCAAGGCAGGGAGGCAGTGAAAGGATTGCTGTCAGATAATCCCGAGCTCGCCAACGAGATCGAAGCGAAGATCAGGGCGAAGATCGCCGAGGTGGCAGCGGCTTCGTAAACAAATGCAAGGCAGTCTTTGCCTTTAATAATACTTGCTAATTAGAATTTAGCATTTGATGGGTTAGTAGTTAATAATCCCGCTTCTTCCGGAGCGGGATTTTTTATTTTATCTTCATTACATGGGTGGAGTGATCTTAAGGACATGGCGCATCGAAGACGCGGAGCAACTTGCACAGATCGCGAATAACCGGGAGGTCTGGCGGAATCTCCGCGACCGGTTCCCGCACCCGTATACCATCCAGGATGCACATGAAAGGATCTACACGCTTGCCGACGAGCCGCCACCGCGAACCAATTACTGCATCGAATACCAGGGAAAAGTAGCAGGCTCCATTGGTGTGATGCCGCAGGATGATATTTATCGTAAAACGATCGAGATCGGGTATTTTGTCGGCGAACCATTCTGGGGCAAAGGCATAGCAAGTACCGCCATTGGGTTAATGATGCAACATGTGGAAAAGGAGTTCGATGTAGTAAGAGTATTCGCGGGTGTATTCGAACACAACAAAGGATCGATGCAAGCCCTGCGAAAGAATGGCTTCTACCTGGAGTCTATCCGCAGGAAAGCAGTATTCAAAGACGGCGCGTACCTTGACGATTATACCTGGGTTAAACTACTCCCGCTGAAATGATAAAAAAGATACTCCTCGCATTACTCTTCATCGCGGCTTCACTATTTACGTGGTACCTGTTGCAGCCAAATAAGAAAGGCGGTGGTGTTGACAAAACCACCCGCTATGAACTGGTGAAGGATTGGCCGCGGCTGTCAAAGGAGCTGGTACTCGGGAACCCGACGGGTATCGATACCGATACCAGTGATAACATTATCATTTTTCACCGGGCGGGGAGGGAGTGGCCGATGACAGGTGCAATGCCTGGTACTACCATCTCGAACAACACGATACTGGTGGTGAACAGGAACAACGGTAGCCTGTTGCGCAGCTGGGGCAAAGACCTGTTCATAATGCCACATGGACTGACAGTAGACAAAGAGAATAATATATGGGTGACGGATGTTGCATTACACCAGGTGTTTAAATTCAGTTATGAGGGTGTTTTGCTGCTCAAGCTGGGTGTAGCGGGTGAACCGGGTAACGATGCATTGCATTTCGACATGCCAACTGATGTGGCGATCGCGGCTGACAGTTCATTTTATGTAAGTGATGGGTATGGGAATAGCCGTATTGTTCATTTCTCACCGGAAGGAAAATACCTTTCCAAATGGGGCAGTAAAGGAAATAAGGAAGGCCAGTTCGATATACCGCATGGTATTGAAATTGACGACAAGGGAAATATCTGGGTAGCGGACCGCGAGAACAGCCGTTTGCAGGTATTTGATAGCAGCGGAAAGTTCCTGTATCAACGCGGTGATAAGAGCTTTGGGAATATCTGCGCCGTGTCCTGCCGCAACAACACTACCTACGCGGTAGACTACCACAGTTTCCTGAAGCTGCGCCATTACGGTTCAGACCTGCTTATTTTTGATACGGCAGGCACGGTAAGGTCGAGGTTTGGCAGGAGT
>JAJTCI010000315.1 GCA_021323155.1 Chitinophagaceae bacterium
GTGGTCAGTTCCCATCCTTCTTCCTTGTGCGCGTAAAGGCGGGAATAAGAACAGAACTTGCAGGTGAATACGCAGACATTGGTCGGCTCGATATGGAAGTTGCGGTTGAAATAGGTTTTGTCGCCGTGCTTTTGCTCCCTTACAAAGTTGGCGAGGGCGCCGAGGTAGGGGAGGGTCCCCTGTTCAAAAAGCACAAGGCCCTCTTCGCGCGTGAGCCTTGAACCAGCCACCACTTTCTCGCCGATCTCCCGGAGCCGCTTTGTCTTTACTTCTTTTATTACCTCGTCGATGGGTGCCGTGCTGATCATGCCTGGAATTTAGGCAAAACTACGGCTATCGGTACCATAAAACATGAGGGTCGTCAGCACTTGTCCATATTATAACACCCTGTTAATAAACAAACTTCCCACTCCGGTAAAACTCTTTATCTTTCGAAGCAAAACCGACTGCTGTATGAATACCAAGTATAGGCTCACGGTAATGAGCTTCCTCCAGTTTTTTGTCTGGGGCGCCTGGCTGATAACGATTGCGACGTATTTCTTCGGAAGCGATATGGCCAAGATCGAAAACCCGGGAGCAAAATTCGGAGCCATTTTCTCCACCCTCGCGCTTTCTTCGCTTTTCATGCCGGCGCTGACCGGTATCATCGCGGATAAATGGATGAATGCCGAGAAGCTCTATGGTATCCTGCACATCCTTTACGGCGTCGTATTGTTCTACGTTCCACAGGTGACGGACGCCGACACGCTCTACTACGTGATATTCGCGGCGATGATCTTTTACATGCCCACCATTTCCTTATCCAACTCGATCGCCTATACCATCCTGAAACGCGAAGGCTTTGACGTGGTGAAAGTGTTCCCGCCGATCCGTGTCTGGGGCACGATCGGTTTTATCGTGGCGATGTGGGTCACCAACCTCTCCGGAAGTAAAGCCAACGCCAACCAGTTCATTATTTTTCTTTCACGCTACCAAAGTGCCCTCCTGAAAAATCCATATCGAAGGGTGCCAGCCTGGTTGAACAACTGGGACTCCAGGCATTCACGTTATTTGGGAAATACAAGATGGCGCTCTTCTTCCTTTTCTCAATGATGCTGGGAGGCGCGCTCCAGCTCACCAATATGTACGGGGATACTTATCTCGATGATTTCAAAAAGATACCCGAATATGGGCCAGACTCTTTCGTGGTGAAGTATTCCACGATCATCATGTCTATTTCCCAGATATCCGAAACCGTTTTCATCCTCACCATACCGTTTTTCCTGAAACGCTTTGGGATCAAAACTGTCATGCTGTTCTCCATGCTCGCCTGGGTGCTGCGTTTTGGCCTGTTCGCCTATGGTAACCCGGAAGAGGGATTGTGGATGATCGTCGTGTCCTGCATCGTATACGGGATGGCATTCGACTTTTTTAATATTTCGGGTTCGCTTTTCGTGGAAACCACTACTGATGCAAGGATCCGTTCCAGCGCGCAGGGTTTATTCATGATGATGACCAACGGCTTCGGCGCCTTGTTGGGAAGTATCGTCAGCGGTTGGGCGATCGACAAATATTTTATGCTGGCAGGAGGGGAGAAAGACTGGCACAACATCTGGCTGGCCTTTGCGGGTTATGCCCTGGTCGTGGCCATACTGTTTGTGCTGCTATTCCGTCACAAGCACGACCGGAAAGCACTGGAAGCCGCTGCTGTCGGTCACTAAATTCGGTCAGTCAGATCTTTATCCATCCTTCGGGAATTAGGTCCCGCGTGTCATAAGGCGCGTTGTTGAACCATTTTTTTGGTGCGATGACGATCTTACCTGGATTGGAGTTCAGCCATGCGGCCCACCAGGAGAAAGTACTGTTGGCGATGATTTGATGTTTGCATTGGGAGATGAGGTAAAAATCTTCGAACTGGTTTTTGGATACAACCCCGGACATGATCTCCACCGGGGAGGCAAAAAACAACTGTTCTTTCATCCATTGAGGGTCGTCGGAGAAAACGTAAAAACGCGCGTCATCTATTTTTGCCTCTATAGCCGCGATTGCCTGTTGATAGTACGCCGCATCCAGCATACCATGATAATCGCTCACTACCTTATTAGTAAAGTCACCCCTGCGGATATGCACCGCCACGCTGTTTTCCTGTTTTATTTGCAACCCGCGTTCTTCAACGCCGGCCACCGTCGTCGGTTTTACCTGGAAACCGCAAGCCACTTTATCCCTGATCGGCGCAAAATATGATTCGCTCTGGCGATATCCTTTTAAATACACATCGTCTCCCGCCTTGAAAAAATGCGGGTCAAAGTAAAAGTCTTTCTCCTTGTATACCTTCCTGCGAAAAGGCGCTTTGAGTTTGTCAATGCCTTTAGAGAAAACATTCTGCTTCGTTGCGGCAGCCAACTCGCTTTCAGTGGCGGGCACAGGTTCCAGTATGACCTGTTGCAGGTCGAAATGACGTAGGGTGCCAATGGCTTTGTCGGCCAGCCCGAGTTCGGACACATCCACGCGCAAAGGAACGTTATGATGCGCGGCAAGGCTAAGCCCCGCGGCGTACTGGAACATCTGGTTCCCCAAACCTCCTTTGAGTTGAACGATGATCATTTCTTGCGGGCAAACACGTGCACGCCGTAGCAAAGCAGCTCCTGTGACTTTTTATCTTTCCTGCTCAGGCGCTGCAATAATGGCAATACACCGTGAATGGCTATTTTATCGATGAGGTTAAGCTTCGTACCGGTATATTCTTTAGCGACACGTTTCACCCTGCGTACTTCCTGCGCCACGAACTCAAAGTAGTTGCCGTTCTGCTTAAGGTCAAGTATCTCGTAGCCCATCTCCTTGAGATGATGCTCGTAAAAAAAACGGCTCAGGCCCGTCGCGAAATGATACGGCGCGAAATGCGTAAGGCTTGCAAATGGCGCGGTGATGAGTAGATAGCCACTGCTTTTTAATACCCGGTTCAATTCTTTCAACGCGGCGACGGGGTCGGGGACATGTTCTAATACCTCTGTGCACATTACCGCATCGAACGAGCCGCCTTCCACGGGGATCGCAGTGATGTCTGATACGATATCCAGTTTTGAATTATCCCAGCTTCCCGTCTGAAGTCCCACTTCGCCTTCGCCGGTATATTGCGCGAAGTCCTGCGACACGTAATCCAGGTGACCACAGAATTTCCGGAACTGGCATTCACCGGCTCCCGCGTCCAGAATCCTGGCGCCGGCCGGGATCTTTCGTAGTGTCTGTTCTATCCAGTTAACACGTACTGCTTCATTGGTCGTTCCTACGCTGAACATATCTGCCTAAATGGATTTAAAGTAAATATCGCCAAATAATGTCTCCGTGAATGCCGCTGAACCGATGTGCGAAATAAAGTCTTCAAAGCGCATCCATTCAGTGCTGGCCCACTGCATTGACTCACCAATACTATAATTGAAAGCGCCCTGCGGTGATAACCCATGCAGGTAGGCGCAGCAATCCTTTGCCAGGACGGACATCTCTGGTACACAATATTCAAAGGATACCATCGGTAAGGCGGTGTGA
>JAJTCI010000067.1 GCA_021323155.1 Chitinophagaceae bacterium
GCTCCGGAGGTGGAAGACCAGGTACCTAAAAGAGACCTTCGGGGCGCATGGGTATCTACGGTGTCCAATATTGATTGGCCTTCGTCACGTACACTCAGCACCAGCCAGCAACAGCTGGAACTGGTTAAAATACTCGACACCCTTTTAATAGCAGGCATTAATACCGTATTCCTCCAGGTAAGGCCGGAATCAGATGCATTGTATGCTTCCGCTATTGAGCCCTGGTCGTACTGGCTCACCAATGCGCAGGGAACCGCACCCAGTCCATTGTGGGATCCGCTCGCCTTTGCCGTCACAGAAGCGCATGCCAGGGGAATGGAATTGCACGCCTGGATCAATCCTTACCGTGCCAAGCAAAGTACCCCGGCATTAGCACCGAACCACGTCGCGGCCGTGCATCCCGACTGGACGTTTACCGCGGGCACGTTAACCATGTTGGATCCGGGCTTGCCACTGGTAAGAGCGCACGTCACCGATGTGATTGCAGACATCGCAACGCGTTACGACGTAGACGGTATTCACTTCGACGATTATTTTTATCCCTCCGGCATGACAACCCAGGACAACGCGACTTATACAAATCATAACCCTACCGCCATCGCTACTATCGATGACTGGAGAAGAAATAACGTAAACCTCTTGATTGCGAAAGTATACGATACGCTTGCCGCGATCAATACGGCGGCTAACAGGAACATCGTCTTTGGAGTAAGTCCGTTCGGTATCTGGAAGAGCGGTACTCCACCGGGCATTACCGGCAACTCTTCTTATAGTGCGATGTATTGCGACCCGATAGCCTGGCTGCAGGCCGGTAAGGTAGATTACGTGGCGCCCCAGCTGTATTGGAAGATCACTGGCGCGCAGGATTATGACGCGCTCAGCAAATGGTGGAACGACCAGGGCTTGGCCTATAACCGTTTTATTTATCCCGGCCTTGCCTTGTATAAAATGAGCGACGCCAACAACTGGGCTGCTGCTGAGATCGAAAACCAGATCACCTTGAACAGGAACCAGCAACACGAGCAGGTGAAAGGGCAGATCTTTTTTAGTACAAAGCAGATCATGACCGATGTGAAGGGAATTAAGACTTCTTTGAAGAACAATCAACAGCGATACAGGTCCCTGGTTCCCGTAATGCCGTGGAAAGATGTGGTATGCCCAAACGCGCCTGCGAATGTTCGCCAGGAAGCGGACACGGTTCGGTGGGATACACCGCTGGCGGCGACAGATGGCGACCTGCCAAGGAAATACGTGGTATATCGGTTTGGTGATGCCGCCGAAGCTGCCACCCATCGCCATGATGGCTCAAAGATATATGCGGTGGTTGCAGGTAATAAACTAGGTGTGCCACTTGCCGATGTTGCGGGAAGCTATTTCATGGTCACCTCGCTGGATAAGAACAATAATGAAAGTGATGGCGTCGCGGGTATCGTCTTGCCGGTAACAGGGCTGGTGTTGAACGTTGCGCTTGATGGTAACAGGGCGATGGTAAAATGGAGTACCGTGACTGAAGTGAACACCGCGTACTTCCAGTTGGAACGCAGCATAAATGGCATCAGCTATGAAGCCATTGCTAACGTGCCCGCGGCCGGGAATAGCAGTGCGCCACGGCAGTATAATTATACGGATCACTTGTCTGAAACGGGCACCTATTATTACAGGATAAAAGTAGTGGATAAGGACGGCAGGGCAACTTACTCGGTAATACGCTCGGTAGATTTCGTCGCGTCAGGTAAGATCACTGTCGCACCAAATCCATTCACTTCCCACGTCACCATCCGCGGCGCTGCTATGATCAAATCAATAACGGTAATGGATATATCCGGCAGGGTACTTCGTACCATCGATTGTGATAACAACGCGACTGTGGTGGTGACCTTGCACCATCTTCCGGCTGGTGTATACACGCTCAGGCTGCAAAAAAAGGATGGAACATCTGTTGTACACAAAATTACCAGGAACTAGTCGGCGCAGGCTTTATAGCGATCCTGTTTCTCGAAGCAAAATTTCCCCTAAAACCTTATTCATTCTGGAATCCCGGCATCGTCGGGATTCTTTTTTGTATGGCTTGTTGCCGCTTTGGCAATGGCATTAATGCTCCGGCAGTTGAAAGACGCCATTAATGAAACAGCAGCGGGCAGGCCGGTATTACCTACGACTTCGCGGTCCGTCGGTTGTAGTATAAAAAAATGATCAGGATCACTACAATACCTCCCACAAGTAAGAGGAGATATCTGGGCTTTTCATCTTCTTTTACAGCGACGAGCCTTTTCAACTCTGTTTCAAATGCCTGTTCTGGTATTGTGCCTTCTGAAAATTTCCGGTAACCGGTCTTATTATTTATAAACAAGGTGGCGGGAATAGCCCCGGACCAGCTCGAATCAATTTTAGGACAGAAAACATCGGCGTTTGTTTCATCTAAAAATGCAATAGGAGCGGTGAAATTAAATTTCCCCGCGAACTCATTGATCTGTTCCGGGTACATCTCGGACATGTCCAGGGAAACCAGCAAAAGTTTTACGCTGTCTTTATCATATTGGCTTACGAGTTTTTGAAAGTAGGGGATTTCACCAATGCAAGGCTTGCAAAACGTCGCCCAAAAATTAATTACAGTTGGCGTGCTCGTCTTCTGAATATAGGTTTCCAGTTCGCCGATCTTCCATTTCGGGATTTCCTGTGCCTGCGCATTCAGGTAAAGCAGGCATGCAATAAATATTAAACCAGGTCTGCACACTATAAACAATCTTTTGTTGACTTAAAACTAAGACATCTGTTAATCATTTGCATCTGGCGTAGGATGGCCCAGGCAGGCCGATTGATACCTGCCCTCACCTGCACCCTGCAACCTGTCACCTGTCACCTGCACCCTGCACCCTGCACCCTGCACCCTGCACCTTGCAACTTGCAAATCTAACGCGTATTATTCAGCACCTCCAGGTACGCATCCGCATACCTGTCTGCCATCGTTTCCTTCGAAAACATTTTTACCGCCCATTCACGACAGTGTTTTCGGTCCAGTTCTTTAACTCGTTCAACCGCGCTAGCAGCTTCGCTCACCGACTCCACTAAAAAACCTGTTTTGTTATCAACAACTAACTCTGGCATCGAACCTTTGTTAAACGCGATCACTGGCGTACCGCTACACATCGCTTCCGCCACACTCAATCCGAACGGCTCGTTAAACAGGATGGGATGCAGCAGCGCCAGCGCCCCACCTAATAATTCATCTCTTTCCGCGGGACCACAATTGCCCGCGTACACTACCTGTTCATGATCGATCAGGGGTTGTATTCTGGTTGTAAAATATAACTGGTCCTGTATTAGGCCCGCTATGATGATCTTCTTACCGCTCCGTTTCGCTATCTCGATCGCTTCAAGCGTTCCTTTCTCAGGATGTATGCGGCCAAAGAACAGGAGATAATCTGCCGGTACTGCCCGGTAGGTGAATTGCTGGGTAGCGATCCCGTTATAAACGGTCGAAAGATATTCCAGGTCGGGATGCCTGTCGGAGTTGCTGATGGAGACATAATGCACCCGGTCATTATACTTCTTATAGACAGGTACAATCCGTGGCGACGAGAATCCATGTATCGTCGTGATCATAGGGGTGGCGATCAGCCGGGAATAGGTGAGTGGCAAAAAGTCGAAATGGTTGTGAATGATGTCATATTCACCGGCCCTTTCCATCAACAGGCTGATGTGAAGACATTCGTTGACTTTAGCATCCGCATCAGCATCTTCGGCGTAACCCTTTCGGCAAACTGAAACAAGGTTCGCCGTGGTCGCAGAATCGCCGGTCGCGAACAGCGTAACGTCCAGTCCCCTGGATACAAGCTGTTCGGTTAAATTAGAAGCTACCTGCTCCCATGGGCCGTATTTATGTGGTGGCGTGCGCCATGCTACGGGAGACAAGATCGCTATTTTCATTTACCAGGTCTGTTTTGTAAAATTCTTCAAATGCCTGCAACACCGTCAGGTGCGAGATCAGGTACGACAAGGTACTTTCCGCGCCCTGGTTCCGGTTTACGCCATAACTCTCCAACCCGTCGCAACATCCTTTGGTCTCGAAATCATATAAACACATCCGGAGGTCATTGTCGCCCAGGAACCACATGAACGAGGTGTAGAGTTTATTCAGCCATACTTTGTCTTTTGTAAGATGGAACGCCTGGTGGAACATCAACACCATAGCCAGCGCATCCAGTGGCTGTTGGGCAAAGATCGAAGGACTACACCCTTTCACAAACCATTGTTGGTTTCCGACGGGCGAGAAGCATCCTTCCTTCATCGTCGCCTGCGATAAAAATGCGAGGCTTTCCATGGCTGTCTCAGCCACACGGTCATCGTTCAGTATACCAGCGGCATGCAATAGCGAAAGTGGCAGGATCGCGTTATCATAAGCGAGCAATTCCTCGAACCAGTGCCAGTTCTCAGAACGGTGGTCCTTATACTGGTTCATTAATTTTCGCGTCAGGTGCCGCAGGCGCTCGGTCATGCCTTCATCATTCGGCGTACTATTAAGATAGTGGCAGATCCCGATGATCGAGTTCGCAATGCTCCGGATCGATTTCAGTTTTTCAAAATTGGGTGCGGCCGCGAAAAATATTTCTTTGCCCGACTGGAAGTAGGCATCGTTCGGAGCATTGCCCAGTAAATAACCCAGCGCCCATATCGTTCTCCCAAAAGAATCCTCTGATCCTTCTTCGTCCAGGAAATCTCTTCTAAAACTCAGGAAATTTCGGAACATGCCATCTTCGTTCTGCATGTAATGGATATAGCTGAGGTAGATGGGTAACAGGTCTAAAGCCAGCGGGTGCTTCATTTGTTTGTGCGCCATCGACACCATCAGCAAGGCCCTGGCGTTATCATCCAGGCAATACCCTTCCTTGAGGTTCGGGATACCGAACTTGGCATGCTGTATAATTCCAGTGTCATCCGTCATTCGCTTCACATGGTCCAGCAGGAAGGGAGGCAGAATGAGTGGGTCGAGCACCGTTTCCTTTTTAGGTGGTTGTGCCGACCGGGTGGTGATTACCTTCTTAAGAATGGAATTGTATTTGAGCCCTGCCTTTGGCCAGGTGGTTTCTTTACCATACGCGTAGGCGGTGTCCCGCAGCTCTTTCAATTTCGCTGGGTGATCAAGCAAGTCAAGTAAGATTACGGAAAGACCTTCATGGTCATTGAAATCAAATAGCCTGCCCCTTCCTTCGGATAATAATTCTTCCGCGTGCCAGTAAGGCGTGGAGAGAACAGCCGCGCCGGCACCAACGGCATACGACAATGTGCCGCTTGTGATCTGTGCCTTGTTTAGATAAGGGGTAATATAAATATCGGTGGCGCGCAGGTGATGGAACAACTCTTTTTCATTGATGAATTCATTCAGGAAGAGTACCTTTTTTTCCAGTCCCAGGTTTTTCACTAATCGCAATAACGATATCCTGTACTCTTCTCCGGAGCCGCGCAGTACCGCTGGATGTGTTTTCCCCAGCACCATGTAAACGGCCTCGGGATGTTTGGCCAGCACAGCGGGCATTGCGCGTATCACGGTTTCGATGCCTTTATTACGACTCAGCAATCCAAAAGTGAGTAATACATGTTTTCCTTCGAATTTGAATTCTTTTCTTGCGAGTGCATGGCTGAAATTGAAAGCCGGTACGCCATGGTGCACCAACGCTATTTTCGATGATGGGATATTGTATATCTCCGTCAGGAACTCGATCGCTTTTTCAGTCATTACTACCACCTTCGCGGCCATCTTGCAGATCTCGGTCAGTATGGCTTTCTCGTTATAAGAAGGTGTTTGCAACACGGTATGTAGGGTAACTACCAGGGGTATCTCCAGCCGGTGCAGTAATGGCAATATGAAAACCCCATTCTGTCCGCCGAATATGCCGAACTCGTGCTGTAATATGCACACATCGGAACCCCCGAGATTGATAAAACGTGCGGCATTGATATAATCCGGTTGCTGTTCCTGTCGTATAGTTAACTGTACTTCTGCAGGGTATGCATAAGACTCCTCTTGGTCGTCCATTGCGATCACCACTACGTTGTCTTTCTCGATACCCTGGTCTGTGGTGATGGCGTTCACAAGATTCTGTGTAAAAGTGCCAATGCCACATCCCCTTGGCGGGTAAGTGCCTATTAATGCGATCTTCATAATTTTTTTTCCAGCGAAACCAGCGCTTGTCAAGGAGGGGTAGGAATATTAGCGGGATCTTTATTGCAACAACCTGTATTGCCGTATAAAACCTGGCGCGCCACAAGGTAGCGTTATTTAAGCCGTGGTGTTGTTAATGTGCCTGCCCGTGCTTATCCTGCTAACACATAGCGGTTTAACAAGTAAAATCGTGGAAGCTGTCATAATAACCGGTACTTTGAACACGGTATTGCCCTCCATCAACGCCGCTCATCTCACAACCATTTGCCGATGCCTGTAAATATTAATCGAAAACATACCCGCTTCCAACCTGACGCCAGCCGTGTGATCGCGCGTTTTTTTTATGCGGGCGAGGAGCGCGCCACCGTGCTGGTTACAAAACTGCTGGCCATGCCTGAAACGCAGCAACTGCAGGTCCTTTCCCAGGTGCTGAGGGATTTTTCAAAAAGGCATCGCAGCATATCACATGTATTTGAAAAGAATTTTAATAAACTGCATTTCCTGTTTACTCGGTTGAACATCGAGCCACATTCATTGACTCATGAGCAAAAGCTGCTGATTGGCGCTTACTTCACCATGGAATATTCGATAGAAGCAGCCGCGTTCTTTAATCCGGCTGTGGTGGAAAGTTCTGATCAGTCAGGATTGGCGGCAGGGGAGAAGCGGGTCATACTCAGTTTCCGGGCGACCGGTGAGGGACACATTTCGTCCATCGTCTTTCGTAGTGGCGTGATTGACTGTGATAACAATATCACGATCTCTGCGCCCGGCAAAATGCTGGAATCGCCGGCGCATGTGAAAAATCACGTGTATAAGAAAAAATCATTTCGCCGCAAGCTGGAGGAAATGCAGGACTGCAACAGCGCGGCCTACCCGGTGATGATGGAGAAACTAACAGAAACGTTCACCTATGAGGAACTGAAAAGATATGTGGAGGAAACCAGGAAGCTGGTTCCCGACGATATGAAAAGCCTCGTGCTGCTCAACGAGATCATGTGGCTGGCATCCTCGCACTATGAAATGAACTTTTCCCTGGATACCGATATCTCTGAACGGGTCATCTTCCCGATTGCCGATACCGAGATGAAGGGAATAGAAGACGCTCGCTTTGTAAGGTTCATTGATGACAATGGGGATGTGACCTTCTATGCAACATATACTGCTTATGACGGCATCACTATTCTGCCAAAATTGCTGCTCACAAAAGATTTTTACCGCTTCAAGGTCATGCCCATACACGGGGAAGTGGCTCAAAACAAAGGCATGGCACTTTTCCCGCGGAGGATCAATGGAAAGTTTGCGATGTTATGCAGGGGAGACGGTGTTAATAATTACATCTCTTACTCTGACAACATCAACGTCTGGCGCGAGGCCACCTTGTTACAGTCTCCTGTTCAACCCTGGGAACTGGTGCAGATGGGAAACTGCGGTTCACCCATAGAAACACCGGATGGATGGCTTGTGTTGACCCACGGAGTGGGTCCTGTCAGGCAATACGTGATCGGCGCTTCACTACTGGATCTTGAGGATCCTTCCAAAGTGATCGGTCGCCTTGCGGAACCACTCCTGATCGCGACCCAGGTAGAACGGGAAGGCTATGTTCCGAACGTGGTATATTCCTGCGGCGCGATCATTCACAATGAACACCTGGTGTTGCCTTATGCCATGAGCGATCATGCCTCAACTTATGCCGTGATCAGGCTTTCAGAATTGATCACTGCATTGAAAGAGGGCAATTAAATGAGCCGTTTCTTAAGGACATCCTTAATCCATACCGGTGGTTGACATAGCCTGACCATTTTCTCCTAAATCAAAATATGGCAGGGTCAAAACAAATAAAGTCCCTTCACCCTCCGATGAAAAAGCGCGTATAGCACCCCCATGATTTTCAGCTACCCGCTTGCAGATAGCCAGCCCGATACCGGTGCCCTCGTAATCGACACCATGCAGGCGGGTGAACAGGTCAAAGATCTTTGTCGAATGTGCTTGCTCAAAAGCGATCCCGTTATCCTGCACCCGTATTTGCAGGTATTCTTCTGTATGCTTCATGCTGTTTAATAATTCGCCGTCGATATTTTCTTTTTGCACCACTGCGGCATCTACACGTATGATCGGGATCGCATTATCGGCTGTACAACAATATTTGAGCGAATTCCCGATCAGGTTTTGCATTAATTGCTCGATCTGACCCGGGATAACTGGTGCGCTTGGCAACGTACCGCACTCAATAACCGCATGCTTCTCACGGATGGTCTCGCTAAGTGACTCCAACACATTTTCCATGACAATATTAAGGTCTTGTTTTGTCAATGGTTTATTCGGCCTTATTAACGATAACTGCAGGATGTCATCAAGCTGTTCTCTAGCCCGGTCACAACTTTTTAGAATTTTAGAAATCAGTTTTGCCTGCCGCGGTGAGTCTGCTTCAAGCATGCTGCAAAACACAGATATTTTTCTTACAGGCTCCTTTAATTGATGACTGGACAGGAATGCGAAATGTTCAAGCTGCGAATTTGACGCAGTCAACGCTGTATTCACTTTGTGTTCCTGCTCAAAAGTTCTTTTGTCAGTTAGATCCCTTATCATTACTACATAACCATCTTTGTTGTGTAGGGGAGTAACAATATAACTTGCCCAAAAAAGGCTTCCGTTCTTTTTAACTTTCCATCCTTCCGCTTCATACCGGTTGTTAAGTGCTTTGGCCAGGTGCCGTTCTACAGCGAACCTGTTCTCCTGCTCGTTTTTTCCCGGGTAGAAGATGGACAAAGATTTGCCGGCAACTTCTTTCTCGGTATACCCGATGATATCTTCAGCGGCTTTGCTCCACTTCGCGATCTTACCCTTTCTGTCTAACAGGAATATTGCATAGCCTGTTGTTTCATTCATGAGGAAATCATTCAGGTCGTTTGCCCTTTTCTCCTGCGTAATATCAGACGTGATTTTCGCGAAGCCGATATGTTTTTTATCATCATCAAAGATCGGCTGCAGTATGCAATGAGCCCAGAAGAGCGAACCGTCTTTTCTTAATCGCCACCAATCCTCTTCGTATTTACCATGTTCAAGTGCTTCTTTCATCTCCATATCGGGGCGCTCATATTGGTCTTCCCTGCGAAACAGCATTCGGAAATGCTTTCCCATTACTTCGGCTTCCTCATAGCCTTTTAACCGCGCGGCACCTTCGTTCCACGAACTGATATAGCCCTCCGTATCCATCATAAAAATGGCGTGATCTTTTATTGCATCCAGCAACAACTGGTGCTCTTTCTCACTGATGGCAGACTCCATATACATCCCGTAACAAACATTTAGCCACAACCATTGGTTTGAAGCGACTAGTCCGCACCGGGGAAGAACGGGGAGGCGCATAAACGTCCCATTATAGTTTCACAACATCTGCTGGAGTTTAGCGACACTCGCTGGATGCAGCTCACCGTGACTTTCCTCTTCTGCGCACAAAAAAGGGTCGTCCGCAGACGACCCTCTATCTTCTTCAACTATTATT
>JAJTCI010000068.1 GCA_021323155.1 Chitinophagaceae bacterium
ATGGCTTTTTTCTTGTACGCGTTCAATAAGCGCCCCTGGACCGAGTCGGCAAGGCGAATCAACTTCAGCGTGGGATAACGTTGCTGAAGTGCCTCTACTTTAACCGATGTGTCGTCTGAAGAGTGATCATCGATCACCACCACTTCGAATAATTCAGTGGGATAGTCCTGCAGATAGATCGAATGAACGCAACGTTCAATTGTCTCGCTCTCGTTCCGTGCGGGGATAATGATCGAAAATCTCGTGCAAGGCGCGGTTATACCCACAATGAATGGCCGGATGCGAAGGAAAAGGTGCCGGTAGTATAATATCAGTCCCAGGTAACAGACCGATAAGGCAGCCATTACTATAATAAAGACACTATGCCACATCGTGACAAAGAAAACCAATTATTCATAGAAAAGCGTAGCGATGTCTTTCGCATACTTCTCCTTTAATAACTGGTGCCCGGCCCTGATCGTCTTCGCCTTTACAGAATTGTTCTCCTTGTCAAGCGTACCGGATCGTTTGCTCAGGATGATCCGGTCATAACTGCCAAATAACATCCGCACCTGGACAGCATGACGTTTCAATGCCGCTGACAACAGGCCTGTCCGCGGTAAAAACTTCCGCATGGTGGTCCACCTGCTGTACAATACCGCTCTTTCGTTCTCATCATCGAGGTAAGCATGCGCGAATTTAAATATGCTTTTATTGAGGAGGTTGAGGCCGCGCATTAAACGCATACCACCAAAGAACCAGGCGGGCTTCTTCATTGTATGACGGAACAGCCTGTTACCGATCAGGGTTTGGGTGGAGAACCAATACCAGAAATTCTGGTGCAGTCCGTCGGGGGCAACCAGGACGGCGCGGTCTATATGCGACGGCATTTCCTGTACCATGGCCAGCGCGATCCGTCCGCCCATACTATAACCCGTAAGCGAAACGGCCTGGAGATCGAGGGGAACGATAGAATGCATAATATTACGCAGGTCCAGCGGCCTGAATTCAAATCCCTCGTTCCATTCAGTCCTGCCATGGTAAGGAAGATCCAGGGCGATCAATATGAAGTCAGCCCCCAACACCTTTTCCAGGAATAAAAAGCTGTATGCATCTTCTCCATACCCGTGAAAACAGAACAGGAACCGCGTACCCCGGCCGAACTTCAGGTAATGGACCCTGGAATTCCTGTAAGAGAGAAAATGCTGCTCCATCCGGCTAAAACTATTATAAATCTTTTGCTGTTTCCGAAAAACAAAGTTATTTTGAAATTAGTTGCATAAACAACTATATGCCACACATTTATTTTAAGAGGGGTGAATTATACAGCGTTATCAATGGAATGGCGTCAACGGCTGTGGCAAGGAGATTGCAAAAGAACTTTCGCGCGGCTGCATTGGAGATCACGATAGAACAGTGGAGTGTCTTGTATCACCTCTGGAAGGAAGATTGTCTCAGCCAACAGGAATTGTGCAACCGTACATTCAGGGATAAACCCAGTATCACCAGGCTGATCGATAACCTCGAAAAGCAGAAGCTGGTGAAAAGAGTATCCTCGGCCCAGGATAAGCGCATCAACCTTGTTTGCCTCACCGATGCGGCGAAAGAACTACAGGATACCACTCTTAGGATCGCCAACGAAACAATGGAAGAAGCATTGCAGGGCGTGAGAAAGGACGAAATAGAAATGGTGAAGAACGTTCTGCAGAAAGTGTACGATAACCTGAAATAGTTGAGTGGTGTTTGTTCGAGAGAACTCAAAAATCAGTAAACCTCTAAAAAAGATAATATGAGCGCTACAATGCAGTCGGCAGTCCTGAAGGGTGGTGAATGGATCGTGAAAGAAAGCGTTCCTGCGGAAACCTTCTCGCCCGAAGATCTCACCGAAGAGCAGCGTATGATCATGGACATGTGCACACAGTTCCTGGACTCGGAGGTGGTGCCTGTATATGACCGGGTGGAGAAACTGGAGCCCGGCTTGATGCAAAGCCTTTTGCAAAAAGCGGGAGAACAAGGCCTGCTGGCGACCGCATTCCCTGAATCTTATGGCGGACTCGGTAAAGATTTCATTACCTCGACAATTGTAAACGAAGCGCTGGGTGGCGGGCATTCATTTTCTGTAGCGCTGGCCGCGCATACCGGTATTGGTTCGTTGCCGATATTGTATTTCGGCACCGACGCGCAAAAACAAAAATTTATCCCGAAACTGGCCAGCGGGGAATGGAAAGGGGCCTATGGCCTCACGGAACCAAACAGCGGTAGCGATGCGCTTGGTGCAAAGACGCACGCTAAACTAAGTGATGACGGTAAATACTACCTGCTGAACGGGCAAAAGTGCTGGATCACGAATGGGGGGTTTGCGGATGTGTATACGGTATTCGCAAAGATCGATGGTGACAAATTCACCGCTTTCATCGTTGAGCGCGGATTTGAAGGATTCACGCAAGGCCCCGAGGAGCATAAGATGGGGATCAAAGGATCGTCTACTGTTCAGCTCTATTTCCAGGACTGCAAAGTACCTGTAGAAAATGTACTTGGCGAGATCGGCAAAGGGCATATCATCGCTTTCAATATCCTTAATATCGGGAGGCTGAAACTCTGCGCGGCGTGTATCGGCGGAAGCAAAAGGGCCCTCACCGGCAGTGTCCAGTATGCCAAAACAAGGGAACAGTTCAAACAACCCATCGCCAACTTCGGCGCCATCAAACACAAGCTTGCAGAAATGGCGATCAGGATCTGGGTGGGCGAAAGCGGTTTGTATCGCACGGCCAAATGGATCGATGATAAAGAGAAAGAACTTGTGGACAGTGGCAAGCCGTTCAATGAAGCATTGCTGGGAGCGGCTGAAGAGTACGCCATCGAGTGCGCCATGCTCAAAGTGTACGGCAGCGAAGCCCTGGATTTCGTAGTAGACGAAGGCGTACAGGTGCATGGTGGTAACGGGTTCAGCGATGAATACGAGATCTCCAAGGCGTACCGCGACAGCCGCATCAACCGGATCTATGAAGGAACCAACGAGATCAACAGGCTCCTTACACTGGATATGACCCTAAAGCGTGCGATGAAAGGTAAGCTCGACCTGATGACTCCGGCGATGAACGTGCAGAAAGAGCTGATAAGCATACCCGATTTCAATAGTGATGACGAAGATGCTTTCGCAAAAGAGAAGAAATACATCACCAATTTTAAGAAAGCCATCCTGATGACAGCAGGTGCTGCGGTACAGAAGCTCATGATGCAGCTGGACAAAGAGCAGGAGATCCTGATGAACATAGCCGATATGGCCATTGAAACCTACCACTGCGAGAGTGCGCTGCTGCGCGTGATAAAACTGGTTGAACAATCCGGTGAGAAGGCAAATGCATTACAGCTCGATATCGTGCGCACTTATATTTACGACGCCGCTGACCGCATCAACAAATCAGCGAAAGACGCTTTGAATAGTTTCGCTGAAGGCGACGAACTAAGGATGATGCACATCGGTATCAAACGCTTTACCAAAGTGGAAGCCTTTAACAGCAAGGAAGCGCGGCGGCGCATCGCGGACAAAATGATAGAAGAGAACCGTTATTGTTTCTGATCGCTGCTGACGTATTGACCGCTGAAAGGATCGTCTGATTTTGTCAGGGTGAGGTCGAGGTGGTAAGTCCCGAGCCGTTTACATTCGTTACGGTAGACGATCAGCAACACGATAATGCCAGCCAGCGCAATGGCGCCCCACCAGATCGGGAATTTCTCATCCAGGGCATCCATGTTCATTTTACCCTGGCGGCTCATAATATACATCATGGTAACTGCTGCGCCGTTATTAAGAAAATGTGCGAGGATCGGCAACCAAAGGCTTTTGCTGTAATGAAACAGGAACCCAAGTACCATACCCAGTGCCACGCGGGACAGGAAGCCATAATAGGAAAAATGTATCGCGCTGAAAATAATGCTGGTGATGATAATACCGATCCAGGCGTTGCGGGTCCACTTGACCATCAACTGTTGCAATGCGCCGCGGAAGAGGATCTCCTCGAATATGGCCGGGGCCACCGCGATCACGATCAGTGTAAAGAAGTAATCACCAACGGATTTCATATTAGCGATCACCATCACCTGGTCGGTAAAGGTCTTCTCCATTTTCTTAAAGAAGATCTCCCAGTTTTTAGGGATCGGTACCTGCGTGGTGAACTCTCCCAATGCGCCGCTGAGTGTAAAGCCAAGGAAGACGATGATCAGTACCAGCCCGGCCTGGATCCAGCTGGACCTGGTCTTTACACCAAGATATCTCATCGGCTCGCGGTTGACAATGCGCGCAAAGACAACAGCAGGAACAAAAAACATAAGGAAAGAAGAGACCAGCTGAACAATTTTAACGGCGGTAGAATTCGCAGGGTTAAGCAATTCCTTTTGCAGCAACTCCGAGTCAAGCACATTGCCTATCAGCGCCTGTAGCAACACGAGGGTCACAATGGAACCGATCACAAACCCGGCAACGATCATCCCAAGGAGGATAAGGAACTGTGAAAAATAACTGAGCGATGGTTTGGAATACATATGCTGCTACGAAGGCTGTATTTTTGCACGAAATACCCGAATAGTTCTGAATTCCACTAATTTATTTGGATCGGCGGCATGGTAAAAATCGACAACATAACACTCCCGGAATTTCCCCTGCTCCTCGCGCCCATGGAGGATGTGAGCGATCCACCATTCCGTGCCGTATGTAAAGACAATGGTGCCGACCTGATGTATACAGAATTTATATCAAGTGAAGGTTTGATCAGGGATGCAATTAAGAGCAGGCACAAGCTGGACATATTCGATTATGAACGGCCGGTCGGCATACAAATATTCGGAGGGGATGAAGAAGCACTGGCCCTGAGCGCAAAGATCGTAGAAGCTGTGAACCCCGATCTCCTGGATATTAACTTCGGCTGCCCGGTGAAAAAAGTAGCACTGAAGGGAGCCGGGGCGGGGGTGTTGAAAGATGTGGACCTCATGGTGCGCCTGACGGAAGCTGTGGTAAAAAGCACTTCCTTACCCGTAACGGTTAAAACAAGGCTGGGATGGGATGAAAGCAGCCTGAATATTGAAGAAGTAGCGGAACGTTTGCAGGACGTTGGCATCAAGGCGCTGGCTATTCACGGGCGTACCCGTGCGCAGATGTATAAAGGGGAAGCGGACTGGAGCCTTATCGCCAAAGTCAAGAACAACCCCAGGATAAGGATACCGATATTCGGTAACGGTGATATCGATTCACCACAGAAAGCGAAGTTGTATAAAGAGCGATATGGAGTGGACGGGATCATGATCGGGCGCGCGGCGATCGGTTATCCCTGGATCTTTAACGAGATCAAACACTATCTCGCTACTGGCGAGACGTTGCCGTCGCCAACGCTGGAGGCAAGAGTCTCTGTATGCAAAAAGCATCTCCGCAGATCAGTGGAGTGGAAAGGGCCGATCGTTGGTATCAACGAAATGCGCAGGCATTATGCGAACTACCTCAAGGGACTTCCCGGCATCAAAGAGTTCCGGAATAAACTGGTTACACTAAAGGAACAGGAAGAGGTCGTTGCAGTTTTAGATGAGATCGAAGCAACATATAAGGGCTTCGAGATTGAACGCACCCCGATAACGCTTATCAATTACCACGAGAAATGCCCGGTGTGATCATTTGCCGATTCGTGGATCTCCCTCTTTGATCAACCCACACGCAATCCGCACTTTCGCTTCAAAATCGTCGAGGTCTTCACTGATGAAAATCCATGACTTATCGACGCCATCGAGGTCGAATTGCATACGGGAAGTATGGATCTCGCGCTGCATCTCCTCGTAGAATTCGGGGATGACGGCAACAAACACACCGTTGAATTCGGGGTTCTTCTCCCTGTCGCGCAGCAGCATCAGGAGGCATTTGTCCCGCATCAGCGCATAACACCCGAGAAGTTTTCGTACACGGGGACGAAACGGATACAATTCTTTCAACACAAAACTGAATGGTATCTCGTAGTTCATTCTCTCAGCCTTTATCATCGATCATTTTAATCACTTCTTCACTCAGTGGTGACACCGCAGGGTCGAAGTACCGGAGCAACACGCCCTCCTCGCTCACCAGGTATTTAGAAAAATTCCATATTGGCTGCTGGCCATTCCACCCGTTGCGGGTCTTATCACTCAACCATTGGAACACCGCGTTTTGCCCACTTCCTTTGACGCGACTTTTCCTGGCGAGTGGAAACGACACCCCGTAATTGATTTTGCAAAACGCAGCTATATCCGTATCACTGCCCTTCTCCTGTTCCTTAAAATCATTCGAGGGGAATGCGATCACGGTGAGTTCGTTTTCAAAACGCTGATGCAGTGCCTGCAGGTCTTCGTACTGGTTGGTGTACCCGCAGTCGCTGGCCGTATTCACGATCAGTACTTTTTTTCCGCGCAATGAAGAAAATGGCAGCTGGGTTCCGTCGTTAAGCGTGGCCGCGAGCGAATAAAATGATTCCAGCGGTTCCAGGCCTTGCGGATTTCCACTGGTCGCACTTTTCCCGGTGAGCCGCGCATAGACCATCCACAAGGGGTAAACCAACTTCAATATTCTTTGCCGCACCGTCATACGACAAAGTTAAGGCGCCTGATTGAAAAGGATTTTGAGGCTTCAAGCCTTACCTTTGACGGTCTGGAGCAATAATGGCGATCGATAATAGCACAAGAAGCACCCAAAAGGCAGAAATGACGTTTGTAGACCATCTCGAAGCATTGAGATGGCACATCATACGCTCCCTACTCGCTATTGTAGTATTTGCCATTGTCATCTTCTTCAACATCCAGTGGATCTTCGATGATATTATTGCCGCCCCTTTAACTGAAAACTTCGTCAGCTACCGTGCATTTTGCGATTTCAGTCACTTCGCCCAACTTGGCGACGCGCTTTGCATGAAACCTGTGAAACTAAGAATGATCAGCACCGAGATCGGGGGTCAATTCATGAGCAGCTTCAGCATTGCCTTCGTTGGAGGCCTGATCGCTGCGTTCCCTTTTATATTCTGGGAGTTCTGGCGCTTTATCAAGCCGGCCCTCCGGCCCGGCGAGCTTAAATATACCCGCTTCGGTATCTTTTGGGTCTCGTTCTTCTTTTTCCTGGGAGCGGCATTCGGATATTTCGTTGTTGGTCCGTTTACTTTCAATTTCCTGGCGAGCTACCAGATCAGTAGTTCAAATATGGTAGAGACCTTGCCGACCATCAAAGACTATATCGACAACCTGACAAACCTGGTACTTGGCTGTGCGATCGCATTTGAATTGCCCATACTTGCACTCGTACTCACGAAAATCGGGCTTGTTACCCCAGCATTCCTAAAACGGTCGCGCAAGTATGCCATCGTTATCATATTGATCATAGCGGCCCTGATCACTCCCAGCCCGGATTGGGTGAGCCAGGCCATCGTATTCCTGCCGCTATTCTTATTATATGAACTTGGCGTGATCATTTCTGCGCGCGCTTATAAAAAAGAACAACAAAAAGAACTGGAAGAGTGGAGTTAGCGAGCTGTGGAACTTTAATAGAGCACCGGTTGCGTCGCACACTTCAACAGCCTTATCTTTAATCACCAATCCGATATATGGAGACAAACTTCGACCTGACAAAGCCTATAGCGATCGGTTGCGACCACGCAGGTTTTGAATACAAGCAATCTGTAATGAAATGGCTGCGCGACAAAGGCTACCAGGTAAAGGACTTCGGTACCCATTCAACAGATTCTGTTGACTACCCTGATTTCGCGCATCCTACCGCATCAAGTGTTGAAGACGGCGAAGCTGCCTTCGGTGTCCTGATCTGCGGCAGCGCCAACGGCGTGAACATCACCGCTAACAAACACCAGGGCATCCGCTCCGCGCTTTGCTGGAACACGGATGTTGCCCGGCTTGCGCGGCAACACAACAACGCCAATGTTATTGCGCTGCCCGCCAGGTTCATTGCCCTGCATTATGCCATTGAAATGATCGACAGTTTTATGAATAGCGCTTTCGAAGGCGGCCGCCATGAAAGTCGAGTAAACAAAATCTCCTGCTGAAAATGAAAAGAGTTCTGCTTATATTGGCTTTATTGATCTGCACCGGCACATTCGCCCAGGTAAAGGAGAAGAAGATCCGCAAGTATGCGGCAACGATCAAAGTGAAGGAGTTAAAGGAAAAACTAACGGTGATTGCTTCGGCGGAAATGGAAGGCAGGGAAACTGCTACGGAAGGACAAAGAAAAGCCGCAGCTTATATTGAGCAAAAGTTCCGGAAGATCGGCCTCAAACCTGGTAACGGCGACAGCTACCAGGTGCAATACGATCTTTTTGTTGACAGCCTGAGCAGCTATTCTCTAACACTCAATGGTATCCCACTCCAGCCCAACAAAGACTACAGCGTAAGTGTCAACACATCTGCCAACGGCACATGGAACATCAATGAAATTTATTTTGCAGGTACCGGTGTGCTTGACACGACACAGCTGGACGTGAAAGACAAATGGGTGGTTACTGATGAGACCGGGTTTAACCCGCTCAGACAAAAGATAGCGCAACTAAGAAGAAGGGGAGTGAAAGGTATTATCCTTGTAAGCAAATCCTTTCCCCGAGCCACCCCTTTTTCGTTGAAGAGCGGGATGGATATCACCAGCCATAACCTCAGCAATACATACCCATACCTCACTGTTTCTTATGCCACACTTGCACAGGTGCTCAAAACAACTTCCCTTGATTCCGCGTCATTGTCAGCAATGAACAAAACAAGCTATCCGACCAACTTGTCATTGAGCGTGGCGAGGACTGAATTGAAACTAAAAAGCTCCAACGTACTTGGCATATTAGAAGGTTCTGATAAGAAAGATGAGTACCTCTTCCTGACAGCGCATTACGACCACCTGGGCAAAAGAGGCGACTCTATCATTTATTATGGCGCGGATGATGATGGTTCCGGCACAACTGCGATCATCGAACTGGCCGAAGCGTTCGCTAAGGCACGGAAGAAAGGTCACGGGCCAAGAAGAAGCATTGTGTTCATGGCGGTGTCTGGTGAGGAGAAAGGTTTATTGGGTTCGGAATATTACACAGACCATCCGCTTTACCCGCTGGCCAAGACAACAGTCAACCTTAATATTGACATGATCGGCAGGATCGACCCTAAGTTCAAAGGAGACTCTTTTAATTATGTCTATGTGATCGGGGATGACAAGCTCAGCAGCGACCTCGCGCCAATTACCGATTCAGTTAATCAGAAATACATCGGGATGCAGCTGGACAGGCGATACAATGATATTAAAGACCCGAACAGGTATTACTTCCGTTCCGACCATTACAACTTCGCGAAGAAGGGAGTGCCGATCATATTTTATTTTAATGGCACTCACCCGGATTACCACCGTCCGACCGACACGGTTGAGAAGATCGAATTCGGCCTGATGCGCAAAAGGGTCCAGCTCGTTTTTTATACTGCCTGGGAAATGGCTAATCGGGATGCAATGATGAAGCGGGATATACCGTTGAATATCCCATCGAGATAAAAATTAAAAAGCGCTTCTACTCGAAGCGCCTTTTTAAACTGTTTCGCGCAAGCATTATTACGTGCGCATGTTAAGTTACCATCCCAATAT
>JAJTCI010000316.1 GCA_021323155.1 Chitinophagaceae bacterium
CATCGGTGCCGGCGTGTATTATAAGCCATGGTCGCCGGTTACGGTTAAGCTAATGGGGTGCGCCGGTAAAACGATCACGATAGAGTTCACAGTAAATGATTGTTCGCGCGGCGGGCATTTTGGTTACGCCTACCTGGATGTGAATGAAAACTGCGCGTCACCCATTACCGGGAACATTTATTGCAACGGCGCTACCTCAGTATCATTGACAGCGCCCTTCGGGTTCCAGGAATACCGGTGGTATACGCCCGGGTTTGATACTTTGCTTGGCACTTCTAACGTACTACATCTGAATCCCATACCTCCGGTAGGAACCACCTATGCGCTTGAGATCGTTCCTTATCCTAATCTCGGTTGCCTCGATACACTGTTCACTACAATCGAGCTTTCGCCGGAGGCATTTATCTTTCAATTGCAGGATACGGTGCTGGGATGCCTGGGTACGCCCATCAACCTAACCTCGCCTTCACTTTCGCTAGCGAGTTCACAAGGCTTGACGTTTTCTTATTTCCTCGATTCAAACGCTATTGAGTACCTCCCCACACCAGCCTATGTGCTGGATACGGGAACTTATTATGTGAAAGCTGTAAACAACGTCGGATGCAATGAGACCGAACCGGTAACAGTATTATTTACCGATCCCAAATTCATCGTGAATGATCCGCCGATCGGGTGCGCACCCAACCCGGTCAATATCACCGCGCCTGCCATAACCACTGGCAGTGACCCCGGGCTCAACTATTCATACTGGAAAGACGCACTCACTACCGTTCCGCTCCCCGATCCTGATAAGTTGCATGAACCGGGCCTTTACTTCATTAAAGCGCAGGGCAGCCTTTGTACGAAGGTTGGGGGTGTGACGGTGAAGATCTGGGATGCGAGCCACCTCACTACGCAACCGATGGTCCGTTGCGATGCCGTTGACCTCACGGGGTACGATGTCACCGCGGGGAGCACCCCGGTATTTACCTACAGCCAGTGGCTGAATGCCGCAGGCACGTTACCATTACCAAATCCTGCGAATATCACTACCAGCGGCACTTATTATATAAAGGGAGTTACCGTGGAGGGATGCACTTTCATTAAGCCTGTAGACGTAACCATCAAGCCGCTCCCGGTTTTTGCAGTGGCCGATCCGCCTGCTGTCACTGCGCCGAACACGGTCAACCTGCCCGGTGCTATTTCCGGTATACCCGGTATTAATTTTACATTCTGGTCTGACCCAGCCGCTACCAAAGAACTACCAAAGCCTTCGGCGATCAGCAAGAGCGGACGTTATTACATCAAGGCGCTTGATACAGCGGGGTGTGAATACATCCAGGCTGTGAACGTGGTGGTGAATGTTCCTTACCATCCCATCATTCAATATCCCAATGTCTTTTCGCCGAACAATGATGGTGTACACGATGGCTTCCGGATCGACATACTCGGAAACATCAGCCTGAAAACTTTTAAAGTATTTGATCGCTGGGGCCAACTGGTTTTCCAGACAAACGATCCATTGGCATACTGGTATGGTGAAACCAAGGGCAAAATTGCGGCCGCGGGCACTTATTACTGGATCATGGAACTGGTGAATAACAACAACCAGGATTACTACAGGAGGTCAGGCAGCATCACGCTGCTGCGTTAGCATTATTTACTCAGGTGCATGCTTCTTTCCTTATACAACTGCCGGAAATAAGGATCGTGGAGGTCTTTAATAAAGCGGATCGCTTCACCGGTGCTTTTCATTTCCGGTCCCAATTCCTTGTTCACGCCGGGGAATTTATCAAAACTAAATACCGGCTCTTTGATCGCGTAACCCTGGAGCTTTTTCTCGAACGTATGGTCTTTTAATTTCGTTGCACCAAGCATTACTTTGGTTGCGACATTCAGGTATGGTATCCCATATGCCTTAGCAATAAACGGAGTTGTTCGTGAAGCCCTTGGGTTGGCTTCTATTACGTAAACTTTACCATCCTTAATAGCGAACTGGATATTGATGAGTCCCTTAATGTTGAGCGCGCGCGCGATCTTCTCTGCATATTTCTCCATGGTCTCCACCACCAACGGGGTAAGGTTGAAGGCTGGTAGCACCGCGTTGCTGTCGCCACTATGAATTCCTGCGGGTTCGATGTGCTCCATTACACCCATTACGTGGAAGGTTTCTCCATCGAAGATGGCATCGATCTCTGCTTCCTGGCACCTGTCAAGAAAATGGTCGATCAGTATTTTATTCCCTGGTATGTGTTTCAACAGGCTGATCACCGCCTTCTCCACTTCTTCGTCGTTAATGACGATCCGCATTCTTTGTCCACCCAAAACATAACTCGGCCGCACCAGTACGGGGTAGCCCACTTTGTTTGCCACGTCTATGGCTTCATCAGCGGTATACGCGGTGCCATATTCCGGGTAGGGAATGTCCAGCTCTTTTAGCAGGTCGCTGAACCGACCACGGTCTTCCGCTATATCCATGCTGTCGAACGAGGTGCCGATGATGGGGATGCCTTTTGCATGCAATCGTTTGGCGAGTTTTAGCGCGGTTTGTCCGCCCAGCTGTACGATAACGCCATCCGGCTTCTCCAGTTCTACGATCTCCCAAAGATGTTCCCAG
>JAJTCI010000069.1 GCA_021323155.1 Chitinophagaceae bacterium
ATCGTCCATTCATCAATGCATCGTAACATTCTTCCTTGTTGATCGTATCACGGTCACATTCAACGCAACGAACAGCGGATGTTAAACATTCATCAATCTGTATCACCGGGTTTGGAAGGGAAAAAAACCGTTGTACGTTTGCTACGAACTGATTCGTAAAATAGTTATTCAACCCCTTAATCACCTTATAAACTTTCGATCATGAAAACCTTAACTAAGATCATCGCTGTAGTATTCCTGCTGGCTGCATTCACATCCTCCTATGCCCTCGCAGGCGCCGAAACCGGTTGCTGCCGGGAAATAAAACTTTGCTGCAAGACATCCCTGGCAGTGAACGACCGTCACCTTCCTGCGTTGGCCGTTAAAAAGCCGGACTTCAAACTCATCCACGTAGTATTGGTGAATAAAATGGAGCCGGCGCCCAAATCAGGGCAGGAGATCGACTTCACGGTACTGGATAAGGAAATGGAGATGGTACAGCAAGAACTCAGTGACCTGTCCGCTTCTTTCAGCCTCAGGAACCTGGCCTTTGAAATTGAAATGGACGATCTCCAGGCGAAAATGAGTACAATCGAAGAAAAGAAACCAGCCACCAACGACCGCATCGATTTTAACCAGTTAGAAAAAGAAATGGACCTGGTCCAGCTGGAAATGAGCCGTATCGATTGATCCTATCCTATTCGATAAATATTTCGACCCACACCCAAAAGATCCCTTTCCACTGCGGAAGGGATCTTTTTATTCCTCCCCTCATACCGCCTCCGACGCTGTAATTACCCGGCCCCGAAAACGCATTTACCTTGCTTTGACCCTGGTTATCGTATATCACGGATATAAACCCTATTTATTACCCATTTAAACCGTAGATATCCCGCCTCTTATAAGAGACGGGATATCTACGGGATATCTACGGCTTAAATACGGCTTATATACGGGATATCTCAAAAGCAGGCCAAAGCCAGTTGCAACCCAGTCCCGGGTTAAACAGGGCCCATATAGGGCTGGATATGAGATCGGTAAGGGCGTTGACGGGGGATACATGATTTGCATGCTTTACACCCGCTGAACGGGCACATCACGTTGATTGCCAGGACCGTACTTTATCATAAGCTCATATAAGTCAGCTTATTGGCCTCGATGCGGGAGTTCCCAGACTATATTCCTGGTTGGACGGTGGTGTTAAAAATTCGCAAATATGGATGGGGTTGTAACATTCTACGAACAGCATCGTATATTTGTTACGAAATCATTCGTAAATAGATTGTTCACCATAAATCGATACACCATGAAACCAATATTAGCTTCTCTCCTGGTAGCCGGGGCATTCTTCGCTACCGATGTCCAGGCACAGGAACCCGTTAAGGCTGTTAAGAAATGCCGGCCGGTCTGCACCGAAATAAAAGCCGCTCCCGCTGTCACTGTGGAGGTGCGCGTTGCGCCGGTGGTAGCTGTACGCCCCAATATCGAAAGGATCGTAGTAACGGAGATTACACCCTTTGCTCCATCGGCCCCGCTTGCGCCGACCGCTAACGAGCGTATAACTAATCACCAACCAATAACACTAAAACCATGAAAAATGTTTTCACCTTCATTAAGCCATTTTTTCTTGCCGTTCTGCTTGTTGCTTTTATTGGCGCAAGTGCCTGGCAGGCAGACCCCAAAAACGAAGTGCGGCAGCAAGGGGACAACCGTGACACCGTTAAGCCCGGGAAACACGTTCCTGGTAAAAATGAACATCGAGTAAAGGATTTCGACCAGGCGATGAAAGAACTGGAAGAAGCCATGCGTAAGCTGGAAGTGGAGATGAAAAAAGTGGATGGCGCCAAGATCGAGAAGGAGATAAAAGAAGCGATGTCTAAAGTGGACATGAAAAAGATCGAAGCCGAGATCAAAGCCGCCATGGAAAAAGTTGACTGGAATAAGATCAGGGTGGACGTAGACAAAGCCATGAAAGAGGCGGAAGTGGAAATGAAAAAGATCGACTTCGGTAAGATCGAAAAAGAAATGGAACAGCTGAAGCTGGAGTTGAAGGAAATTGACCTTGATATCAAGATCGACGCGGAGAAGATCCGAAAGGAAGTGGAGGAAGGCATGAAAAAAGGAAAAGAGGGAAAGGAAAAGGCGATGGCCGAGGTAAAGCTCCTGAAGGAATTCACCGATGAACTGGAAAAGGACGGGCTGATCGATAAGAAGAAAGGTTACAAGGTAGAGGTGAAAGACGGTGAGCTTTACATCAACGGAACCAAGCAATCAAAAGAAACGACAGAAAAATACCGCAAGTACTTCAAGAAAGACAATTTCTCGATCAGTACGGATGGAGATACCATCATCACGATCTGATCACCACGAATAATTAAAAAGACCCCGTGCGCAAAACGTACGGGGTCTTTCTTTATGAAGAACTTCCTTGTTTAATTAAAACTGGGGATGTTGCACTTGATCGCTTTGCCTTCAGAGAAGAGGCCCGTCTTCACCAGCGATACTTCGAAAGCGCCGCGGGTGCCGTTGTAACTGCGCAGGGCGCTCATCGTAGCGTCATAGTTAAAAGTGAATTTGTACTCATTCAGCTGGAACCCGATCACCGGCGCCACCGCGTCGCCCACGCGGTAGGAGAGGCCGCCGATCAGTTGCGTGGCGCCATCGCCACTGAGGTTGTAATTCGCCTGCCCGCCTGCCACATATTCCCAGGCCGTGGCCATCTTGCTCACGTAGACATTCGGGCTGAGTATCCAACGGTCGTCCAGTTTGAACACGCCGTTCAGGAATAAAGTATACCGCGGAGAGACCGTCGTTTTCTCCTGGCTGGTGGCAAAGAAACTTTCTTTTGGCCTGTTGATATGAAGCGCGCTGAATCCCGCGTTCAGGTAGGCATTGTCAGAAGGAAAGATCGCGTAATTCAGCCCGGCCTGCAGGTCGAAATAGTCTTGCCGGTTAGTTAAAAAATTTTCTCCCTTCGGCGCGAGTACATCGAAGAATTTACCGTTCCAGCTGTTATCGAAAGTTAGCTTGGCGAAATTCACCTGCTTGGTCACATAGCCCGCGTTGAAGCCAAGGCTCACCAGGCTGTTGAACCCTACCATCTGGTGATAGGCGATGGATGCATACGCCTTGGTTGCGCTGAGCTCACCGGCGCCGGCCACATCCTTCATCAACGCGCCGCCAGCGCCCACCCAGCCGTTCTCGAAACGGTCGTTGAACAGCTGCACATCGCCCCAAACGCTCATGGTCTTATATGGATTTGCAGTAAGGCTAGCCCACTGCGTACGGTAATTACCGCCGATCCTGTAATCCTGGTCCGGGTTGAAGCCCGCATTCGCCGGGTTAACCAGCAAAGGCGCATTAAAGTATTGGGTGAAATGCAGGTCCTGCGCGCCCGCGCACAATCCGCAGAACAATAAGACCACAAGACTGATCCTTTTCATATTTCCTCCTTCCCTTATCATCTTAATAATGTTATATCGCCCGTTTTCGTGGCGCGGGTGCCATCGGTAAATTCTATCTCCAGCGTATACGTATATACTTCCTGAGGCTGCAAAACGCCTTTGTACCTGCCATCCCAACCCTGGTTGCGGTCTGTGCTGGCATATACCAGCTGGCCCCAACGGTTGTAAATGCTCCACTTCATGCGGTTAATAGCGAAGCCTCTTACGAATACCTTGTCATTCACGCCATCACCATTTGGCGTAAACGCGTTAGGTACATCCAGCGCCGGGATCACCCTTGCGCTGACGGTGGTGCATACGGTATCGGTACAACCAAAATTGTTATAAACGATGAGGCAGGTATTGAATGTGCCGGTGGCGTTGTAAAAATGACTTACCGTCGTATCGCGCCGGATAGTAAAAAGCGTGTCTCCATCACCGAATCTCCAGAGGTAGGAAGTGCCACCCGTGGAAGCGTTCACGAAATTGACCGCGCCGTTCACATCGGGAGGATTGGGTGAATAAGTAAATGCCGCGGTAGGCGATCCGCTGACGGTGATCGTTACTGCCATGCTGTCCACAAAATTACACGTGGCCGAATCGGTCACTACCAGGCTTATGCGGTAGGTGCCGGGTGTGTTGTAAAGATGGGTAGGGCTTACCGCTGTAGACGTGGTGCCGTCACCGAAATTCCACTGGAATACCTGTCCGCCGGCGGAAGTATTCGTGAGTACTGCATTATAAGGCGCGCAACCGAATGGTGGTGTTGAGAATTGCGCGTCTACATTCTGCGCGATACGCACCTGCTTTGTGATACTATCCGGGTAGTTACAATAGTTGGTATCTATGAGTGACAGGGTCACGTTATACGTTCCAATGGCAGCATAGGTGTGCGTTACCGGTTGCATGCCCGCTATCATCGTAGTACCGTCACCGAAATTCCAGCGGAACGATTGCGTGGTAAACGGTTTGCCGGGGGGCGCCGGCGGGATCGAAGTATTATCAAAACGGAAGGTCAGGTTTTCACAAGGGGGCAATTTAGTAGTGTTGAAATCCAGCGCCGCGTTGTCCTGCCTTACCGTGATAGTCGTGTAAGAAGTATCGGTAATATTACAGGTGGCCGAATCGACCGCAACCAGTCTAACGGTATATGACCCGATGTTGGGATACGTGTGCGAGTTGGAAGCGGTAGTGGTCGTTTCTTCCGGGGTGCCATCGCCAAAATTCCAGATGTATTTTTTACCGAGTGAAAGTGTATCGTTGAAGTCTACGGTCAGCGGGATACAACCCATTTTCCTCGGGGATCCCTCGATAAACGATTTAACTCCCGCACCTACGCCCGCCAGTTCCATCGCTATTTTCACCATCGCCAGGTTACAACGCGTTGGCGCGCCGCTTTGTGGTGCCCATACGCCGGGTGTGGTAGGAAAAGGATTCGGTCCGCCTTCGCAATAACCGCACTGCGCCTGGTAGATCACGCCGTTCCTGTCGAATCGGCTGGTACCACCATCCACGTGGTCGCTGTGTTCGCCATCCACCGCACCGAAAAATGTACCGTAGAGCTGGCTGGTCGCGTTTCTTTCAAGTACAAAGATGTAAAAATCACCCTTCGTATCGCCTGTAGCGCGTAATGCATTTGTTGTGGTTGGCAAGCCGTTGGTATTTTGACCGGGCACCCAGGTGTTGAGCGTTCCACCCCAGCCGGATACGTATACGTTTTCGCAACGGTCAACAAGGAACGCAACGGGCGAGATATCCGGGTTCTGTAAGCCTTTACCGAACACCGTAGAATAAATATAGGCCGACAGGTCAGGTTGTAATTTGGCGATAAACTGTTTCCCGTTTGGCTGGCTGAACGTTACGTTGGACGTAACAGGCCAGGCGCCCGTGGTGGTCCCCATTACATAGGGGATATTGAATTTATCGAACTGCACGCCATAAACAATATCGGTTCCTGCAGTGCCGAGATAGGTAGATTTGACCAGTGTACTACCATTGTTGGATATAATAGATACAAATCCATCAGCCACGCCACCGCCATAAGTTTGCGAAACAGCCGGGCCATTGGTCACGCCGGGAAAGTTGGTGCTGGTGGTCCCGCCTGCTGTATAAATGTTGCCGTTTAACGGGTTAAACGCGAGCACGAATGTTGCGTCATCGCCGGACCCTCCAAGAAACGAAGCAAATATTACTGTGCTGAGGTCAGGCGACATTTTCAACAGCAACCCATCCTGGGTGCCGCCTCCATAGGTGGTTTGGAAAGCTCCGGGCGTAGTCGGGAAGGCCGATGACTGGCTGGAAGAAGCCAGGTAGATATTTCCACCCGCGTCCAGCAACACCTCGCTTCTCGCGTCATCACCATAATTCCGGTTGATCGAAATCGCACCTGGTGTGGTCTTCGGACGGATATTCACGCCATCCGAACTGGCACCGCCCAGGATGCGTGAACCGATCAGTGCGGTCCCCGCTGCATTCAATTTTGTTATTACGATATCCCAACCGCCTCCGGGTCCATAACGGGTACCGGGATAATTAGTAGAACTGGTACGGCCCGCTATCACCAGGTTGCCCTGCCCGTCCGCCACCAGGCTATGTGGTTGTTCATTTCCGTCTGAACCGCCGATATAGGTGGCATATAAACGCGCCGTGCCGTTTGCATTCAGTTTGATGATCGCGATATCGTAAGGTCCTCCTGAATTATCGTTAAAGCCACCGGCAAACGCTGTTTGAAACGCGCCCGTGCTGGTGGGAAATCCTGCGCCAAACGCAACCCCGCCACCATAAAAATTACCATCCGTATCATAAGTAGCGGTATAGCCCCAGTTATCAACGGTACTGCCGGAGAAAGATGAAAATATAAGCGTGGGGTCTATCACAAGTGGTTTCGTCTTATCATAAGCACCCGGTTTAAAACGAACGATATTGCCATCCACTTCATAGCGGTTGCTGATCTCCTGCCGTCCCACGGCGAGTGGCTGGTAGGTATAAGGCTTCATTTCCTGTACCTCGTCCACCGAAGTTTTTATCACCAGCCTTTCGTTCCTTACTTCCAGTCCATCCACTCCCTCGAAGTGCATTGCAATGCGACTCGCATCCGCGCCGGGGTTCACTATCAGGTCGTACTTCAATCGCCCACCATCCGTATAATACCTCACATCCACGCCCGGGTAAACGTTCTTATACACCACGGCCTGGAAGATGCGGCAATGACTGGCCCATTTTGAAGGGTCGTTCCCCAGGAAATAATTGTTGTAAGTATTGAGTGCTTTGTCCGGAACTACCTGCGGATTGGCAGACGCACCCAGGAATTTCATTTCATACGCGTGGGAGCGAAGTACCAGGTCATCATTTGTGGATGCACCGGCCCGGTAGGAAAGATTACTGTCCTTGGCGTTGTGGGTATGCCCGTGGGCGGCTTCGGCGATACGGTCCAGGTCTTCCCGGTTGTGCAACAGCATCCGGTAGCCGTCGGCCTGTAAGAACATAGCGCCGGTGGGGGTAGTGGCCCGGAATTTAACCTGGGTGGGCCATTGGCCTTTATTCTCCACCAGCTCCAGGTTGGAATGTTCCTGGGCGTTGGTGTTCAGGCAAATAAACATCAAAAGCAAAAGACAGCAGAACCGGTCCGATCGTCTCAACTTAAATTTTTTAAAAGGTACTATATATAAACGAACAAAGTGATGAGTTTAATACCTAGGAGATCTTGCTCCACGCCGTTTTACCCTTTTGTGACAGCAAGTAGCTTTTTAAAGGCAAATTCTCTGCCGAACTAAGATCGTTATCCGCCTCCACCATGGCTTCCGCCTTTGCCCGGGCTACTTCCAGTATCTCCCGGTCCGCAACGATCGAAGCGAGTTTGAAATTCAGCATCCCGCTTTGCCTTGTCCCCTCGATATCCCCCGGCCCACGCAATTCAAGGTCTTTTTCAGCGATCTTAAACCCGTCGTTGGTCGCGCACATTATCTTGATACGTTCCCGGGCGTCAGCGCTGGCTTTGCTGCCGGTTAAAAGAATGCAAAAGCTTTTCTCGCTTCCTCTTCCTACACGCCCGCGCAACTGGTGTAACTGTGACAAACCGAACTTCTCAGCGCTTTCAATCACCATTACGGATGCATTCGGCACATTCACACCCACCTCTATCACCGTTGTACTCACCATGATCTGTGTATCACCCTTTACGAACCGTTGCATATTCGCCTCTTTCTGGTCTGCAGGTTGCCTGCCATGTACCATGCTGATCCAGAATTTAGGCTCCGGGAAGAAGCTCTTCACCTGTTCGTAACCCTGCATCAGGTCTTCGTAACTCAGCGTCTCGCTTTCTTCGATCAACGGGTAAATAAAATACGCCTGCCTTCCTTTGTCTATTTCCGATCTTACGAAGTCCATCACCTTCGCCCTCGCCGTTTCATTGCGGTGGACGGTCGCGACCGGTATGCGCCCCGGGGGCAGCTCGTCCATCACGCTGTAGTCAAGATCGCCGTAAGCGGTCATGGCCAGCGTCCTGGGTATCGGCGTGGCGGTCATCACCAGTACATGCGGGGGCGTGCTTGCCTTCTCCCACAGTTTAGCGCGCTGGGCCACACCAAAACGGTGCTGTTCGTCAATCACTGCAAAACCAAGGTTATTGAATTGAACGGCGTTTTCGATCACGGCATGCGTGCCCACGATAAAATGAATCTCGCCATTCTTTAGTTCGTGTAGAATTCGTTTGCGGGCCGCGGATTTTGTTGAACCTGTAAGTAAAGCAATTTTCACGGGCATGTCACCCAACAAGCTGTTAAGACTGTTGAAGTGCTGCTGGGCGAGAATCTCGGTCGGAGCCATCATGCAACTCTGGTAGCCATTGTCAGCGGCGAGCAACATGCACAGCAAGGCCACGATCGTCTTCCCGCTGCCTACGTCACCTTGCAGCAGGCGATTCATCTGGTGCCCTTTGGCGGTGTCGGTCCTGATCTCTTTCAAAACCCTTTTCTGCGCACCCGTGAGTTCGAAGGGAAGGTATGCCGAATAGAAACGGTTGAACAGGTCGCCTACTTTTTCAAACACTACACCGCGACTGCTTTTATGCCGTTGGATGCGCGTCAGGTTAAGACGTAGCTGCGCGATGAATAGTTCTTCGAATTTCAACCTGCGTAAAGCCTGGTCAAATTCCTCCTGCGACTGCGGGTAGTGGATCTGGCGGTAAGCCTCGTACCTGCTGATGAGTTTTAGTTCCTGTATTAACCGATCAGGTAAGTTCTCGGGCAGGTCGTTTTCGCGCAGCTGCGAGAGTAGTTGAAAACTCAGCTTACCGATCTGCCGCCCGTTAAGCGATTTTGCTTTGAGTTTTTCCGTGGTGGGGTAGATCGGTTCCAGGAATACCTTGCCTTCGGCTTTTGCTGGTGTGAATGGTTCGATCTCCGGGTGAACCATCTGCGGGCGCCCGTTGAAGAAACCGGTTTTACCATACACCAGGTATTCGTTTCCCTCCACCAGCATCTTCTCTACCCAGCTGATGCCCTGGAACCAGGCGAGTTCGAGAGAACCCGTGCTGTCTTCGATGTGCGCTACGATCCTTCTTGCCCGGCCGGCTCCCATCACCTGGTAACTGGTAAGGCGCCCCGCCACCTGGATATAATCCGTTTGGGGATGGATCTCTTTGATCCTGTTGACGCGTGTTTTATCAACATGCCGGTAAGGAAAATGTTCCAGCAGGTCGCCGAAACTGAAGATGTTCAGTTCCTTTTTCAGCAGGTCGCCGCGCAACGGTCCCACACCTTTCAGGTATTCGATGGGAGATGCCAATATGGAGTGCGCGTGGCTGATCGAACAAATATAAACAGTCGGTCAGAAGCTGCTAAAATGTAACATTCCTGTTTGTAACATTTTTGTTTGTAACATTTTTGTTATAAATTGCTCGAGAATAGATCCTCTCCATGAACAGTCCTTTTAACTATGGCAAGCTGGCCGAGGGCGCTTATTATACCGACCGGGAAAAAGAAAGCGCCTGGCTGGAGCAACAGTTGAACGCGGGTATCAATACGATGCTTATCTCGCCGCGGCGCTGGGGGAAGTCGTCATTGGTCCAGCACGTGGCCGCCCGCATGAAGCGGAAGGACAAAAAGACGGTCTTTTGTTTTATCGACCTGTATAATACGCGCAGCATGGAAGAGTTCGCGGAAGTGTATTCCTCTGCTTTACTAAAAAGCACTTCGGGGAGCTTCGAGGAGGCGGTGGCGACGGTGAAATCCGTATTCCGCCATATTGTGCCGGCCATTAACCTGAGTCCCGATCCTTCCTCGGAGGTGTCGCTCAGTTTTGACTGGAAGACCGTAAAAAAGAATCTGAATGAAGTGCTGGATATGGCGGAAAAGATCGCGCAGCAAAAGAAAATAAAACTCATCGTATGCGTTGACGAGTTCCAGAACATCAGTTACCTCGAGGATCCCGCGGCGTTTCAAAAGAAGTTGCGGGCCCACTGGCAGAAGCACCACCATGTTACCTACGTATTGTATGGCAGCCGGCAGCACATGATGACCGATTTTTTCACGAAGCCCAGTATGCCTTTTTACAAGTTCGGGGAGGTCTTCTTCCTGGAAAAGATCCCGGGAAAGTACTGGACCAGTTTCATTACCCGGCGGTTCAAAGACACTGGTAAATCCATCGGGGAAACAGAGGCGGTGGCCATTGCCGGCCTGATGAAGAACCATCCTTATTTTGTTCAGCAGCTCTCGCAGGCGGTATGGTTAAAAACCAGCCGCAAGGCTACTATGACTAACATAGAAGAGGCCATCGAAGACCTGCTGGACCAATACACCATCCTCTACCAGAAGGAAGCGGACCACCTTACGAATTTCCAGTTGAATTTCCTGAAAGCGCTGGCAGACGGCGTTACGTCTTTTACCAAACGGGCGGTTTTATCGGATTATGATCTCGGCAGTTCGGCTAACGTAAAAAGGATAAAAGAGGCCTTGCAGAATAAAGAGATCATCGACGTGTTCGGTAAGGAAGTGCAGTTCAATGACCCCATGTTCGAACTCTGGCTGAAAAAAAGATATTTCCGGCGGCGTTAGTTTTCCGCTATAACCGGTTCCGGGCACGGGTCTTAAAAAAATGAGCGTGCCTCACTTCAAAAGCCTGATGTCTGGTTATCTTCGCCGCCTATGGCGAAAGAGATCGTTGTCAGTGGAATCAGGCCCACCGGTTTCCTGCACCTGGGCAATTATTTTGGCGCGATGCGCAACTACGTCCGCATGCAGGATGAGTTCGACTGCTTTTTCTTCGTGGCCAACTGGCACGCGCTGACCACCCATCCTGATACAAAAGCATTGAAGGAAAGTGTGTACCGCGTGATCGCGGAGAATGTCGCCTGTGGCCTTGACCCGGATAAGGTGGCGTTGTACGTACAGAGTGATGTGCCCGAGATCGCCGAATTCTATCTCTACCTGAACATGCTGGCGTATAAAGGAGAG
>JAJTCI010000317.1 GCA_021323155.1 Chitinophagaceae bacterium
CGTTTTCGTTACCTCATAGGGGAGAAGCTGAACATCGATCCCCGGAGTGTGCACGCGCACATCGTCGGTGAGCACGGCGATTCTGAATTGCCATTGTGGAGCCTCGCCAATATCGCCGGCACGGAGATCAACCTGGGCGATGCCGAAAAAGAAGACATCTTCAAACATACCCGTGACGCCGCCTACGAGATCATACAAGCCAAGGGTGCTACGTATTATGCTATCGCGCTGGCGCTGGACCGTATCTGTACGGCCATCCTGCGCAACGAGGCCGCGGTACTGAATGTCTCCACCCTGCTGGAGGATTACCATGGCCTTTCCGGTGTATACCTTGGTGTGCCCTGCGTGGTGGACAGAAGCGGTGTACGGGAAGTGCTCACGCTTAAGATCAATGATGAAGAAAAAGCGTTGCTTATTAAATCGGGAGAAAAACTAAAGGTGGTCATCAGTTCAATACATGCTGATGGTTAGTCTTCAACTTTTACGCATCTTGCGCCAATGATGAAAACTGCTTTGGGCCGACTCCGCGTTATCGGCATGATCGAGGGTATCTCCTTACTGGTATTGATGTTCATTGCCATGCCTTTGAAATACCTGGCCGATCAACCACTCGCTGTAAAATATGTAGGCTGGGCGCATGGCATCCTGTTCATTGCTTTCATGCTGGCCGCATTCGTTGCGTACATGAAATACCACTGGCCTTTTAAACGTTTGGTATATGCTTTCCTGGCGGCGTTTCTTCCGTTTGGAACGTTCGTGTTTGATAAGTGGCTGAGGAAGCAGGAGGCGGTTAGCAGTTGACGGTTGACGGTTGACCGGGACGGCATGAAGCTGTTTTAACTATGTGCCTATGTGTCTATGTGGTGGACTATCCAACCTTTTCAGCATCCAGAGATCACAACCCGTATGCCCTGAATTTCCCATCGGTCCATCCAGGTATTCAAATCCAAACTTTTCATAAACAGATAGCGCCTTTTTTAACTCGGGCATTGATTCTAAATACACCTGCCGATAACCCATTTCCCTGGCGGCGTCAAGGCATTTCCCGATCAGCAATTTGCCAAGCCCTATTCCACGCGCTGCGGGAACCAGGTACATCTTCACCAGTTCACAAGTGGCTTCCGGCAGTGCCTCGGTAGGGTAGATACCCGCGCCGCCCACCATCATGCCGTCCTGTTCCGCTATGAAATAAATACTGTTGGGAGTGGAATGGAACACTTCGTATAAATGATCGGTAGTGGGATCGTAGTAAACAGTGCCCGGCCTGTTCGCGCCAAATTCAGCCAGCGTATCGCGGATGATCTTTGCAAGTGGCCCGTTGTCTTCGGGCCGGATAGTCCTGGTGGTCACTAACTCCAAACCCATAATTCTTAATTCTTAACCCTTAATTCTTTATACGCATTGATCAGCCCGTTCGTGGATGCATCGTGCGAGCTCACGCGCGTCTCACCATCCAACTCCGGCAGTATCTTCACCGCGAGTTGCTTGCCCAGCTCCACACCATTCTGGTCGAAGCTGAAGATGTTCCAGATCACACCCTGCACAAATATCTTGTGTTCATACAACGCGATAAGACTCCCCAGTGTAAACGGTGTCACCTGCTTCAGCAGGAATGAATTGGTCGGGCGGTTGCCCGGGAATATTTTGAATGGAACGAACTTCCGCGTAATGTCTTCGGGTTTGCCTTCTTTTTCAAACTCGCTCCTTGCTTCAGCTTCTGTTTTCCCGTTCATCAGCGCTTCTGTTTGCGCGAAGAAATTAGACAGCAGCTTATCATGGTGATCACCCAAATTGTTGTGGGTAATAGCTGGCGCGATGAAATCGCAGGGCACGATGATCGATCCCTGGTGAAGCAACTGGTAGAACGCGTGCTGGCCGTTGGTGCCCGGTTCTCCCCATATCACTGGTCCCGTTGCATAGCTCACGGGGTTACTGTTCCTATCGATGCTCTTGCCGTTGCTTTCCATGTTTCCCTGCTGGAAATAAGCCGCGAAGCGGTGCAGGTATTGGTCGTAGGGGAGTATCGCTTCTGTCTGTGTGCCGAAAAAGTTCGTGTACCATATACCGAGTACAGCCATGATAACGGGGATGTTGTGCTCGAACTTCTCCGTCCTGAAATGCTTGTCGCTGCTTTCCGCACCGCGCAGCAATTGTTCGAAATTGTCATAACCGATCGTCAGCGCGATAGACAACCCGATGGCGCTCCAGAGCGAGTAACGTCCGCCCACCCAATCCCAGAACTCGAACATATTGGCTTTGTCGATCCCGAACTTCGTCACCTCTTTTTCATTGGTGCTGAGGGCTACGAAATGTTTGGCGATGTGCTTCTCGTCTTTTGCTTCTTTAATGAACCATTCGCGCGCGGTCTGCGCGTTGGTCATCGTCTCCTGCGTGGTGAATGTTTTGGAAGCGATGAGGAAGATGGTTTCTTCAGGATTGATCTTCTTAAACGTTTCGGCGATATGTGTTCCATCCACGTTGCTCACGAAAAAGGTCTCGATGCCTTTCTTCCAGTAGGGCTTCAACGCTTCGGTCACCATCAAGGGCCCCAGGTCGCTGCCACCGATACCTATGTTGAC
>JAJTCI010000070.1 GCA_021323155.1 Chitinophagaceae bacterium
GGTTTTAAACCGTACGGTTATGGCTGGCCATGGAGTGATTATGATGCCAGCTATATGCCTGAGCGCAGTTTTTTTCCCATCTATGGCAATGTCGCGACATTTTCAATAGTGAATGGCCAGCTAAACGTCTTGCCTCGGCGCTTCTTAAAAAACACGTGGTACTCAAAGAGCCAAGAAAGATTTCGCGTACAAAGGGAGCCCGGTGAGAACAAGTTCCTGGCAACAGGTAACGGCAATGAAGGCAGCAAGATCGTAATCCCTTTTCTAACCCGGGGGGAGAAGATCGGCCTGAATCATTATTCCGCTAATACCAACGACAGCCTCCTATCCGATACCCTGGGCGTTAAGGTTACCTACGCGACAGCCGGGCGGCAATGGAAAAACAAGTATGCAGCCATATATTCCCAACCCACCGACTCCCTCCTCAAGCCCATGATGCATCGCAGCGATAACTTCTTCGCGGAGCAATCATTACTCATGGTGAGCAATGAGATGCTGGGTTATATGAGTGATACGAAGATCATCGATAGCCTGCTCAAAACCGATCTGAAAGACCTTCCACAGAAACCAAGATGGGTGGACGGCTCAGGCCTCAGCCGGTACAATCTTTTCTCGCCAAACGACATGATTACCGTTCTAAACAAAATGAAGAATGAATTCAGCTGGGAACGCATCACCACCATACTGCCCACCGGTGGAGAAGGAACGCTCGGCAGTTACTATCATGGCCTGAAGACCCGCATATTCGCCAAAACAGGAACGCTGAGCAATAACGTGGCTTTGAGCGGCTTCCTGGTTACGAGGCAAAACAAGACGTTCATCTTCTCCGTATTGGTGAATAATCATTCAGGGAATGTAACAGAGATACGGAAGGCGGTGGAGAAATTTTTGAGTGCCGTGGCAGAGAAGTATTAGGATCCGGTGGGCGCGGGGAAGATGCAAACTGCGCAAGAGATTTCTGTAACGGCCTACGCGCTTATCGCCCGAACATCCTGTCCAGGTAATCTTCCTTGAACTCCAGGTAAGTGGGGCTTCCGGTGGGCGTAACATTTGGCGTACTGCAGCGGAAAAGGTCTTCCACCAATGCCAGCATCTCCCTTTGACCCAGTTGCTGTCCTGCCTTGATAGACTGCTGTCGCGCCATGCAACGTACCAGTTTCTCTCTTTTAGAGAATTTCATCTCGCTGCTGAAGTGCTTGAACTGTTCGATCAGTAATTCGATCGAGTGTTTTTCGTTGCCATGGATCACGTCGGCGGGGGTGCCCTGTATCACGAATGTATTTGTTCCGAACTCTTCTATCTGGAAACCGATCACCCCCAGTTCCGGCATCAGGTCTTCCAGCAGCACCGCGTCGGCGGTCGCCAGTTCCATCGTCACCGGGAACAGGCTTTTCTGTGTTGGCATCTGTTTCCCGAAAGCGGTTTCACTGTACCTCTCATACAATATCCTTTCGTGTGCCAGTTGCTGGTGCACGAGCATAAACCCTTTCGTCGTAGCCGCGATGATATAGGTGTTGTGCAATTGTAAAAGAGGCGAATCCAGTAATGTTGCCTGGAACTTATTCACCTGGCTTCCGAGGCTTTGAAAGTTGCCAGTGGACTGTATGTATTGCTCTTGTTTCGCATCGCTCGGCTGCGAACTGCCACTACCGGTAAAGAAATTCTTCCAGTGCTTCAGTTCGCTTTTTTCATTCGGGTCGATGGCATGGGCCTGGTTCTTTTGGGAAAACGTTTTATATAAAGAAGAACCGGAGGTGGCTTCCTGTTTGTCTGAAGTGAAGGGCTTGCTCACGGCATCGAGTGATTGGATCTCCGCGTTCAGGCTGAAATCAAGGGAAGGTGCGATGCTGAATTGTGCAAGCGCATGCTTCACCGCGGCCTGCACAAACGCATATACGATCTTTTCATCCTCGAATTTGATCTCCTGCTTGGTTGGGTGCACGTTGATGTCAACCTGTGATGGATCAAGGTCAATAAAGAGCACATAAGCCGGGAAACTGTCTTTCGCGATCATGTCTTCAAAAGCGCTCATCACGGCGTGGTTCAGGTAAGGGCTGCGTATGAAACGGTTGTTGACAAAGAAATACTGGTCGCCGCGCGTTTTCCTCGCCGTTTCCGGTTTCCCAACGAATCCATGAATGATCATGTAATCGGTGTCTTCACGGACCGCAACCATTTTTGCATTATACTGGTTCCCCAGCAGTTGCAGGATGCGTTGTTTCAGCGTGCCTGCCTCCAGGTGAAACACCTGCTGTCCATTGCTCGTGAGCGAAAAGAATACACCCGGGAAAGCCATCGCTACGCGGATGAATTCATCCACGATATGGCGCATCTCGGCAGCGTTGCTCTTCAGAAAATTTCTTCGCGCCGGCACATTGAAGAACAGGTTCTTCATGCTGATGCTGGTCCCGGCATTAGCGCTGCAGGGCTCCTGTTTTTTCACCACGCTGTTTTCGATCTCTATATAGGTACCCAGTTCTTCGCCCGGCATCCGCGAACGCAGTTCTACCTGCGCAACAGCCGCTATAGAGGCAAGGGCTTCACCGCGGAAACCCATTGTCTTGATGCGAAACAGGTCGTCAATGTCTTTTATCTTGCTGGTGGCGTGGCGTTCGAAGCACATCCTTGCATCCGTCTCGCTCATGCCCTTACCGTTATCGATCACCTGGATCAGCGCCTTGCCTGCATCATTAACAATTAATTTAATCTCCGTGGCGCCGGCGTCTACGGCGTTTTCAAGTAGCTCTTTTACAGCACTTGCAGGCCGCTGGATCACCTCGCCAGCAGCGATCTGGTTGGCAATATTGTCTGTAAGTAATTGTATAATATCAGCCACTTTTCCGTCTTTGAGTCGGTAAAAATAGCCCAATTACCCTTGAGGCCGTTTTTATTAACCCGTATTTAAGTTGCGAAATTTAAGCCAGGGCATTACTTTACCATCCAATTGAAATGACAATGAAATTTAGTGCAGCACTGTTTTTCGGCCTTTCGGCGATAGCGTTCGTTTCCTGCCAGAAAGCCGCCGAGAATATTAAAGACCGCTTTGGCGCCAATGCGCCTGCCGACCAGGTGGTCGAACACTTTATCGCCAAGGGGGCGCATAGTTCCGATAAGAATAGTTACCGGCCAGTGAATACCACCGAAATGAAATTCGTGGTTCGTTTTGACAGCTCGGCGATCTACCAGACAGTAACGCCCGATAACCAGCTTGACATAAATAAGCTCTATGGATTTGCCGATAACAACCAGGAGCACCACCTCAATAGCGCCCGTATCGGGTGGAGATGGTACAACAATTCCCTTCAACTCTTTGCCTATGTGTACAACAACGGTGTTGAGAAAGATAAATTAATAACGGCCGTGCCTCTTGGCCAGGACATCAACTGTAGTCTGAAAGTGAGCGGGAACCAGTATATAATTACAGCCAACGGCGTCCAGGTTACCATGGAACGCACCGCGACCACCGAGACTGCCGTCGGGTACCAGCTATATCCTTACTTCGGCGGTGATGAAGTAGCGCCGCAGGATATCCGCATCAGGATAAAAGACCTTTAATAGATTTTCGGTTTATAATGGAGCAGCACACCCCGTGCTGCTCTTTTTGTTTATGGTACCGGGGCGAGTTTTCAGCTTCTTATGAATCAGGCGCGGGAATAATATATTAACTTGCTCTATCGTAAGTGTTGTATATGAAAAAGCTCCTTATCATTTCTTTTACGCTTGTCTGCGTTTCTGCTTCTGCCCAGGATTTTTATAAGAAAACACCCCAGGCTGTACAATGGGTGGACAGCGTGTTCAATACGCTCACTGCCGAACAGAAGGTTGCGCAGTTGATGATCATCCGGGCGCACAGCAACCTCGGCCCGGATCATGTGAAACAGGTAACGAATCTTATTGAGAAATATAATGTTGGCGGACTCTGTTTCTTCCAGGGTGGACCCGTGCGGCAGGCGAATCTCACCAATTTTTACCAACAGATCGCGAAGACGCCGTTGATGGTTTGTATCGATGGCGAGTGGGGCCTGGGGATGCGGCTCGACAGTGTGATCAGTTTCCAGCGCCACCTGATGATGGGGGCGATGCCCGATGCTGCCGTGGTGTATGAATTCGGGAGAGCCGTCGGTGAGCAATGTAAACGCATCGGCATTCATGTGAACTACGCGCCGGTAGTGGATATCAATAACAACCCCGACAACCCGGTGATCAACGACCGCAGCTTTGGCGAAGACAAATATAAAGTGGCGTTAATGGGCGTGCAGTATATGAAAGGCATGCAGGACGTTGGCGTGATGGCTACAGCGAAACACTTCCCCGGGCATGGTGATGTGGCGGTTGATTCGCATTACGATCTCCCGATCATCAACAAAACAAAGGAACAGCTCGATTCACTTGAATTATACCCCTTTCGCGAGTTGATCAAAGCCGGTGTTGGAAGCATGATGGTGGCCCATCTGTATATCCCGTCTATTGACACAACAGCCAACCAGGCAACTTCCTTGTCATATCGAAATGTAACCATGCTGCTGAGGGAGGAACTTGGATTTGAAGGGATCACCTTTACCGACGCACTGGAAATGCAGGGGGTGACGAAATTCTACCCTGCTGGCGAGGCCTCAGTACAATCTTTGATCGCCGGGAATGATATGCTTTGCCTGCCTGGCGATGTTCCCGGTAGCATCGCAAAGATCCTGTCATCGATCGAGGGCGGTAAGTTATCATGGGCCGATCTCAACGCGCGGGTGAAAAAGATATTACTGGCGAAATACCATCTCGGGCTCAACAATGTTCAGCCAATTGAAACCAGGAACCTGGTAGCAGACCTCAACGCATCAACGAATGCGATCAAAACAAAGATCGCGCGGGATGCCCTTACGCTCGTAAGCCAGTCCAACCCTTCCATCCTGCCTTTAGAAGGTAAGCGGAATGTCCTTTACATCGGCATCGGTGCCAATAGCAACAACGCTTTTGCAAAAAAGGTAAAAAAAGAGTTTAAATCCACTAATGTTTTTGTCTCGCATAAAGATAGCGGGCTATCGCAGGTAAAGGCTGCTTTGCAGAAACAGTACCGCACGGTGATCATCGGTTTGCATAACTATAGTCGCCGTCCTGCGAATAATTTTGGGCTGAGCAAAGAAATTGTCAGGTTGTTGGAGTCGGTTTCGCAGATGGACAACACGATCATCTTCGCGTTTGGCAATCCTTACGCGATCAAAAATTTCAGCGGTGCAAAGAATCTTGTGGCTTGTTATGAAGATGACGAGCAGACGCACCAGGCCGCCTTCGAATTATTGGATGGTGACCTGACCGCAAAGGGAAAGCTTCCCGTAACAGTAACAGATCGCCTTAGGTTCGGATCGGGTATTACGACCAATCATTATTTTCCCTATGCGCAGCCGGTCGATGTAGGCCTCAGTAATTCAATGGAAGCTGCGATCGATTCCATAGCGAACGATGGCATCGCGAAAGGCGCAATGCCCGGTGCGGTTGTGTTAGTAGCCAAAGACGGTAAGGTGGTACACCACAAAGCCTACGGGTACTTCGATTACGATAAGAAGGAGCCGGTTACCAGGGAATCGGTATACGACCTTGCCTCTGTTACCAAGATAACGGCTACCACGATGGCGATAATGAAGCTTTACCAGGAGAATAAACTTGAACTGGGTGACGAACTGCAGGATCACCTGGAATGGACAAAAGGAACGGATAAAGCGGATCTTACGATAAAAGAGATACTCTTGCACCAGGGCGGGCTGGTACCATTCATACCTTTTTACCGTGAGACCATCGACTCTGCCGGCAAGCCGCTTGACGTACTCTACCGCACTACACCCGTGGATGGATTTGACATCCGCGTGGCCGAGGACTTATACCTGAGAAATGATTGGCAGGACACGATTCGCCGACGCATTCTTAACAGTAAGCTCACTGAAAAGAATAAATACGTTTACAGCGATAACGATTTTATTTTCCTGGGTGAGATCATCGCGCAGGTAACCGGGATGCCGCTGGATCAATACGTGCGAGAAACCTTTTACCTCCCTTTGCGTATGATGAGCACCACCTACAAACCGCGGGAACACATGCCTGTCAATCAACTGGTGCCAACAGAAAAAGAGAATCATTTTCGCCGGCAATTGATCCGTGGTGATGTGCACGACGAAGGCGCCTCCCTTTTCGGTGGTGTTGCCGGGCATGCGGGACTTTTCAGCAATGCCTACGACCTTGCACAGATCTATCAATTGATGCTGGATAAGGGTGAGCTCGATGCGATAGACGTAGATCTTTTTAGAAAGAAAACCATCAAAAAATTCACGGCTTACCAAAGCAAGGTGAGCAGGAGAGGTTATGGCTTCGACAAACCGGAGAAAGATAACGCCACGAGAAAGGACGCTTACCCGTCCCGGAGCGTTTCACCGAAAACCTTTGGACATACCGGTTTTACAGGTATTTGCGTTTGGGTTGACCCGGAACAAGACCTTATCTACATCTTCCTTTCTAATCGCGTCACTCCCACAAGGAATAATAACAAACTGGGACAGCTGGGCATCCGCCCCAATATCCAGGAGGCGATCTACCGGGCGATCATGTAATAAAAAAAGCCATGAGGTTGTCATGGCTTGATAAATTTTCTATGTTGCTTACAGTTGAACGCCGAGTGAAATACTCCAAACGCGGTGTTTGTTCTGATCGTTATTGTTTGCTTCGTTGGAACCAATTTTTGCGAGCCCCATTCCATAGTTCACACCGATCATGATCTTGCCTGATTCAAACCCGGCGAGGCCGTTGGCACCATAATCAAACCGGCGGAGTTTATTTACACTCGCGTCTTCTTGTCCTGAAGTAGCAGGATCGTCATTGTTGAACAGGATGTCTTTTTCATAACTGCTGGTGATACCGAGCAGCTTTTGCTCGCCCGAAGTTTTACCCGCGATGCCCATTGCTACATAAGGTCCCGCGCCGAAATAAAGGCGGCTATCGTTTCCGAAAGGCACTTTGAAAACAAAGTTGGCTGGCAGCTCGAGGTAAATTGGGTTCGTTTTCACCTTGTAGTAATTGTCGTTGAGATTACTGGTGGTGTAGATCTCCGTCTTGGAACCCTTTCCATTCAGTAACAAACCCAGTTGAAAAGAAAATGCGTCACCAACAGGAAGATCGGCGATCATACCCGCATGAAAAGTTGTCAGCATATTGGCCTCGTCCACCCTTCCGTCGGTAGTAGTTGAAATATTGGCGAGATTAAGTCCCAATTTCAGGTACAACCCGCCTGGGTTTGGCTTTGCTGATGGTGAATTGATCGTAGGCTGCGCCTTAGCGGCAAAAGTGAATACTAGCAGGACAGCAGCAACAAGATACTTTCTCATAAAAATTGCTTTACTCCCTGATTTCCAAAACAATGCCAAAAGTCGCTTGAGTATCCGTACCAGCGCAAGCGCATGTCCTTATTGTTGCTTATCATCAGGACGCTGTGGTGGCCTGTTCGGGTTGTTGGGTCGCCCGCCCTGCTGGGGAGGCCTGTTTTGTGGTGGTCTTTGCTGTCCGCCACCCTGGCCTTGTTGACCGCTTCCTTGTTGACCCGGCCTCTGCTGGCGATTTTGTGGTGGTCTCTGCTGTCCGCCGCCTTGTTGACCTGGCCTTGGTTGTTGTCCACCGCCCTGGCCTTGTTGTCCTCCGCCCTGTCCCTGTTGCCCGCTTCCTTGCTGACCTGGTCTCTGCTGTGGCGGTCTTCCCTGTTGTGGCCTGTTTTGCTGTGGTCGGCCCTGTTGATTGCCCGATTGTGGCCGGTTATCCCTGTTACCGCCCTGGCCCTGTTGCCTGCCGCGATCCTGTCGTTGCTGATCCCTTCTACGGCGATCATTCTTCTCAAGGGAACGGAGGCTGATCTGGCCTACCACATCAACAAATGCGGGTTCTACTTCTTTTGGCTTGCCACTCACCACGTCAACGTGTTGCAGCTCTTCCACTTTTTCGCCACGTGAGTTGAGTTGCTTGATCTCTTTCACGCGCTTCAGTGTGAGTGGATATTGTTTATTACTGTCGGGCAGCGTATACCACATCAGGTTACGGAAAATATCTTTCTTAATGAGGAACGCCATTCCTTTGGTCGTTTCCAAGGCATCCGCGTTATCCGGGAAGTGTTGCAAAGCGTCGAGGTAGGTATCGAGTTCATAGTTGAGGCAGCACTTCAACCTGCCGCACTGACCGCTGAGCTTGGTTTGGTTAATAGAAAGGTTCTGGTATCTCGCGGCGGTAGTGGTCACACTCTTAAAATCCGTTAACCAGGTGGAACAGCAAAGTTCCCTGCCGCAGCTACCGATGCCACCCACTTTCGCGGCTTCCTGACGGATTCCGATCTGCCGCATTTCCACCTTCACTTTGAATTCGGAAGCCAGTACTTTGATCAGCTCGCGGAAGTCTACCCGGTCGTCGGCGGTATAAAAGAATGTTCCTTTTTTCCCATCGGCCTGGAACTCCACTTCGGCCACTTTCATCTCCAGGCGCAAACTTCTCGCAATCGCCCGGCTTCGGATCAGCGCTTCTTTTTCGCGGGCTTTATTTTGTTGCCATTGCTCGATATCCCTTTCCGTACTGCGGCGCAGCACTCTTTTGATCTCTGGGTTGTGTTCATCCACTCCTTTTTTCTTCAGCTGGATACGTACCAGTTCGCCGGAAAGGCTCACCTCGCCCACGTCGAACCCGCTAACGCCTTCCACGGAAATCAACTCGCCTTTTTCAAAAAATTGCATGGTGCTGTTGCGATAAAACTCCTTGCGACTGCCCTGGTTGAAGCTCACCTCAATGACCCGGCAGCTGCTTTCGGCATCACCCAGCGGCAGGTTCACGAGCCAATCGTACACATTCATTCGGTTGCAACTACCTGTGCCGCAGCTACCGTGGCTTTTACAGCCACCCGGTTTTGTTCCACATGATCCACACGCCATGAGCTAAAGCTTTACCTGGTTAAAGAAGAGGAAGAATTATTTTGCGGGCTGTAGTACTCCGGGCAACTCCTGTTGTGTCACTCACTTCGACGCTTGTCCCGCTATTCAGCAATGCGGGAGCGAGTGCGCCGGTGATTTAAGATGATATATTATAATTGTGACGCAACTAATTCTGTATGTTGATAGAGTTAATCCTGTACAATAGTGCGACGCAACAACAGCTGCAACCTGCACTTCAGCCCACTTCACAAAACCATATGCATCCGGCCTCAGCCTCGCGCAATTCCTCAATTATCCAAAAATAGGGAAATTGAATGAGACAAACAGTTAACTGGCGGATTTTGAGCGGAATAGTAGACCCTTAGATGGTGGTCACCGCTACTTTGTTCTGGATGATGTGGTAAAGCTTAAAGGTCAGCGCCTGGAAGAGCATTTTCGGGTTGGCGTTGCGCTCAACGTAATAGGAAGCCTTGTCCA
>JAJTCI010000071.1 GCA_021323155.1 Chitinophagaceae bacterium
CTGGCTCCCTTCCGGATATTCAAGAGCATCGAGTCTGATATCCTGGGCGATGGAAGCCTGGATTACCCCGAGGAAGTGCTTGCCACCTTTGATCTTGTCATCGCTTCTGTACACGCCAATCTCTATATGAACGAGGAGAAGGCAATGATGCGGCTGATGCGCACCATTGAAAACCCATATACCTCCATACTTGGGCATATGACGGGGCGCCTGCTACTGAGCCGGAACGGGTACCCCATCGATCACAAAAAAATAATTGAAGCCTGCGCCGCTAACAAAGTAGTGATCGAGCTAAATGCCAATCCCCGGAGGTTGGATATGGACTGGCGCCACATTGATTACGCGTTGGAAAGAGGCGTGCTGATCTCCATAGACCCGGACGCGCATGATATCACCGCATTCAAGGATACGCGTTATGGGGTGCTGGCTGCACAGAAAGCCGGTTTGCCTAAGGAAAAAAACCTGAGTAGCTTCAACCTGGCAGAATTTGAAAAATGGCTGAAGGAGCAAAGAGCAAAACGTTAGCCCATCGGGGGAAACGAGACAAAAAAGGTAGTGCCTTTCCCTTCCTCCGTTTCGAACCAGATGTTACCGTTGGCTTTCTCAACGATGGCGCGGCAAATCGCAAGGCCTAATCCTGTACCCGATGATTTCGTGGTAAAGTTGGGTGAGAATATCTTTTTCTGCATTTCAGGGGGCACACCGGCACCCTCATCTCTGATACTCACTACGAATAAGCCTTCCCGGTTTGCTATACTTATCCACACATTGATCAACTCGTTATCCTGGCTGGCCTCCACCGCGTTCTTGATAAGATTCGTGAAAAGGCGGTTCACCTGGGTTTTATCAGCGAAAATCCTTGGTTCCGTAACCTCGCTTTCAAAATGGATCGCGAGCCGGCTATCCGAACTGTACAGCCCTACCAATGATTGCAGGACATGTTCAACGTTTACCACCTCCGGCTTGATATTACCGATATTGGCAAACTGGGAAAAGTCAGCAGCGATCTTAGCTAACTGGTCGATCTGTTCAATGAGGGTCGCGGCCATACGTTCTGACAGGTCTTTTACATTCGGAGAGCCGCTGTCTATCGCCCGCTGCAAGTGCTGAATGCTCAGTTTCATTGGGGTAAGCGGGTTCTTGATCTCGTGTGCCACCTGTCTTGCCATCTCGCGCCAGGCCCCTTCCCTTTCACTTTTCGCGAGGGCGTCCGCGCTTGCCTCCAGCTTCTTCACCATCTTGTTGTATTCATCCACCAACGCACCGATCTCGTCCTTATTTTTCCAGGTGATCTCTTCATTCACCCGTCCAAGGTTTACCTCTCGCATCTTCGCAGTAATGAGGTTAAATGAAGATGTGATCTTATTTGCCAGGAAAAACGCGATAGCACCTGCGAGCAGGAAAATGAAAGCGTTGAGGTTGATCAGCGTTACGAGGAAATTTGATATTTCTTCGTTTAACTCACGTTGCGAGTTAAGATAGGGAATGTTCAGGTAGGCGAAGGTGCCCTGGTTCTCGTCTTTGATGGGCACGTAGATACTCTGGTAGGAAAACTTCCCTACCGACTCCTTCTGCAACCACTCCGCCCGTTTATTCCGGGTCATTTCAAAATACGCACGCGGATCCATCTTACGACTGAGTATGCCCTTATTGTACAAGTAAGGTATCGTGGATAGCCGGAGGTGGCCCTGCTTGTCATAGAAATTGACATCTACATTGTGGATGTCCGATATCTCGGCAAGCGCTTTATCGAGTTCACTATTGAAGCCGAGGTCATAAAAAGAAATATTGTCAAACACCAACTGCGCATTGATCTTGCTTTCGATCTCGTTTGCCATCACCTGGATCGTCCGGCCCAGTCGCTCTGTGTTGGATTTATTGAAGCGTATTACAAAAAACGAAATGGTAGCGATACCAATAATGATAAATGAAAACAGGCTGATGAAAATGATCGTCAGGTGAATCTGGTTGCGTATGGACAATGACGTCGTTTTCCATAAAGTGCCCCATTTAAAGTTAGACTTAACGCTGAACCTTCCCCCGTGGAAAAGCAATACCAGGAATAAGAAACTGAAAAAGAAATAGGCAAACAGCGTGATCGCTTCCAGTGATACGGCATTCTTTTTAACAACGATGACCACCTTGTTGCCGGTCTTGTACCAAAGCTCAGACCGCCCTACCCCGTCCTTCCAGTCTATTTCCAACAGTGGCACCTGTCCGGGCAATAACTCACGCGAAAAATTAAGGTCGTTGTAGCTGTTGATCAGCTTGCCGTTATTGTATACGGCGTAGGCGTAGCTGGCATTCAGTTCAGACGAAACATCAGTTTGTTTGAATAGCTCTGGGTACAGCGCCTCGCTCTTATAGCGTTTAGGCTTAGCGATGATAAAGATATGTCCGAGTCCACCCGAATCGGCTCGTACCTGCTTCTCATAGAGATAGCTGAACCGATCGAAGGTATTCTCGTAATAAAATAAGCCCGGGGTCTGGGTTGGTTTACCCTGGGTGATGAGCAGAGACTTTATCACCGCGTAGGTTGTCGAATCCTCGTTATACAAAGGATGATAGAGGCTGTCGTAAGTGTATATGCGGGTATCGAACTTGTTCAGGTAACCAGCAAAGTTTTCAGTGATCAGGCTATCCTTCAGGAATTTGTTACCGTTCTCCGTGGCGAAACGATGAAAATTGGAGATCAACCATTGGTCGTCCAGGTTCGTAATGGCAATACCCATGAGGTTCTCACCCGAAGGATCTGTCTGCAGGGCAAGCCTTTCAGCCACCGCTTTCCGTTTTGCTTTTTCCGTCTGGGTATTCTGGTGCAGCAAGATCGCGGTGACAGAAAAAGAAAAGAACATGATCCAGAAAATGAATAACGAGGACCGTAGCATGGGACGATTCCAGTCACGCTCCCTTTGCTGGACGATGTACAAGTACAGCACCAGCCAGCATAGCACGATAACGTTGACGCTGTTGGTGGTGTCAAAGGGACTAAATATCAACACCAGTAATCCAACCATGCCAGTCATTAACAGGCGGTAGCTTTTGTCAATCGCAGGCAACAAGTTGGCGAAATGAAGCAGGATATGGCTGGCGTGGTAAAAAGAGATGAGCAACAGGGTGAGTATGAGAAAGCTCACAATGGTATAGACACTGAGGCTGAAAAAATTGGTGACGTCGAACGATATCTGCGAATCAGCGATCAGGCTTTTAACGATGTCAGCAAGCAAGAATGCCGTTAAAACGAAGATCGCAGAAACCATCCCGTTCAGGTACCAGCTTTGACGCAGGGTGACCGGGAAAGGCAGCTTAGTTTTCTGGAGAAAATGTGACTTAATAAAGACGATCAGCCAGAAGACCAGGAGGCTGTTCAGGAGGAGGTCGCCCAGCGATGGGAGCAACATGGAAGAAGCGTAAACCGACGCGTCGAATAGTTCCAGCTTCTTAAAGTCGAATGGAAACGGGAGGTAAATAACGACCAGGCGGTAAATAATTATGAACCCCGCGAGGAAAACCCCGGCCTTCAGCAGACCGACGCGGTGATAAAGAAAATTCGCGATCGCGTTTATATAGAAAAATAAAAACAGGGTGCCAGCGACCCACAGCAGGATAGAGAAGCGATCATAAGTAACATAGGGCACATGCTCCTGTTCGACAATGCTGAATAGGGATTTACCCTTGATGTCATTAATTGGGTCGTTCGCCACACTGGCAGACACCTCGTATAATTTCCCAACGCCTTTCACGGCTTCGAACTCCGACCTGAGATAACGATTCTCCAGGAAGTAATTCCATTTGACCGGGAAAAGCGCGACCACCAGCAGCTGTTTTCCACGTACGATGACGGTTTGTTTCTCAAATACGAAATAGCCGTTCGGGTAGCGCACCAGCAGGCTTCCATCTGGCCTGTTGAGGTCTTCAGACGAAGGTTCAACCGCCTGCGTATTCCAGAAAGCCAGCAGCGGATTACCGACGTCATTCCGTGTGTAAAGAAAGAATCCAAACCGCTCCCCTAGTACACCCGGGGGGGCCTGAGACATGTGTTTGCCTTCGTAAAGCGTATTCAATAGCGCGGAGTCCTTTACGAGGTCATGAAAATTATGCTGGTCCTGGTGAAGGCGGGATTCTATTTCGTTCTTAGCCCGATGCGCTGATGACCGGTAAGACCAGAAGTTATGGAACAGGAAAGAGATCGCGAATAACCACGCAGCCGTTATCAGCAGGTAACGTTTCGTTCCGAATGCATCTTTCAGCAGGCCGTTCAAGGATTGTCTTTTTTGCGTTTAACTGCGTTCCATATCCCGTCCATTTCCTCCAGGGTCATTTCATCAAGTGATTTCCCCTGTTCCCTGGCAATATCTTCCATCTGGCGGAAACGCTGAATGAACTTCTTATTCGTTTTTTCCAAAGCAGTCTCGGCATCGATATGCAAAAACCGTGCATAGTTCACAAGGCTGAACATGACGTCGCCAAACTCTTCTTCCGTTCGTTCAACCGAGATCGACTCAGCTTCTTTAAGCTCAGCCATTTCTTCTTCCACTTTTTTCCAGACATCCGCCTTGTTCTCCCACTCGAACCCGACCTGCTTCGCCTTCTCCTGGATACGGGCTGCCTTGACCACTGAAGGTAACGAAACAGGCACACCGCTGAGTACGGAGGGTTTTCCATCCCTCATCTTAATCTTCTCCCAGTTGCGCTTGACATCTTCTTCAGAATTCACCTTTACATCGCCGTAGACGTGCGGGTGCCGCACGACCAGTTTGTTCGAGATCGCGTTGATAACATCCTCTAATGTAAATTGCTCCTGTTCTGTGCCGATCTTCGAGTAGAATAGGATATGCAACAGGAGGTCTCCCAGTTCTTCTTTGATGTGCTGCCAGTCCTCTCCCGTAACCGCATCCGCCAATTCGTATGTCTCTTCAATGGTCATCGAACGGAGGGTATGGATGGTTTGCTTACGATCCCATGGGCATTTCTCGCGCAGTTCATCCATTATCTGCACCAGCTTCATAAATGATTGTTCAACGCTCATAATGCCTTTCTTAGATTTTTAGTAAAGAGTTGATGCCAAAGATCGCTATCAGCAAAGCAAAAAGGACCAGGATTATGAATGCGAGCAGGAAAAACTTCAGTATTGTCTTACCCCTCCCCTGCCCATAGAAGTTGCGCATGCTCTTGTAGACGTAATAGTAAATCACGAGGCGGATCAGGAACGGCACCACGTCAAAAACAGCTAACCCAGTAAGTACAATGAGCCAATCGAAAAAATATGCCACCAGTAACATCAGGAAAACGGCTATGTAAACATTCAATGAAAAGACGAGGTGATTGACATAGTAAAACTGCTTTCGCCGGGCATACAGTAATTGCAGCGCAAGGGCAACAAGTGGTAGCGACACAAACATCATCTGAGGGATCGAGTGCCTGAACCTGTCGCTGATGTCACTGATGAAATCCCTGGTCCTCCCCCTGTATTTCAGGTTGACCTGTATGATCTTTCTATTAAAATACCGCGGCAGCCATCCATTTCTTTTTTCAGGAGGAAGAGCCCGCTGGATAGAATCATACTCGTGCAGTGTGCGGGGAAGTTTGTTTATGTTGATCACGTTATCGTGCATATCCTCCGGAACAGCGGTGATACCTATCACCTGGCCTTTCTGTCGCGCCAGCAGGCCCGTCTGCTGCATTTCCAGCAACTCCCCATTGTTTTCAATTATCTCCTCCTGAATCTTCTTTCTCTTAATGGAGTCTGTTTCCTTTCCCAGTGCCAGCCGGAGGTCCCTGGTGTCCGTGATCAATTCTTTCTCTATCCTTCTGAACTTCTCTTCCGGCGTTTCCGCCACAAACGAAAAGTAAATGATGAAAAAGAGGGCAGACGTGAATACGTACATCCGTACCGGGTTCAGGTAACTTGCCCGGCGCCCACGGAGGTATTCTTTGGCCAGGAAGCCCGGACGCAATAACAGATATTTAGTGGTATCAAAAAACTTACCGTCGAAGTGAGTTACGTCGTAAATAAAATGTGTCACCAGTCCCCAGAATGTCTCTTTCGGTTCCATATTCTCCTGGCCACACACATGACAAAAACGGCCATAGACCACGGACTTGCAATTGAGGCAGATCTTTTCCTTTCGCTCAGGAAGGTGAGACATGTTAAAGTTTGAATAAATGTACAGAACTAATCATAAGAGGCAAGTTTGTTAACAAGCTCTTTTTGACAACTGGGCCTGCCATGATTAATTTTGGTGAAATTTCCCTGATGAGAATATTCCTTGCTGTTGTGACATGTCTAATGCTGAGTGTAGCGGGCCGTGCGCAATTTTATTACAACGATATTATTTCAAGCCGGCAAAGCAATGCGAATTACAAGCTATTGAAGCAGTCGAATATCAGCCAGGTAAAAGGGATCAGTTACGAAGCGGATGGACAACAGGCAGAAAATTTCATGGTGGAACAGGAACTCAGCCGGGACAAGAAAAGGATGATCACCCGCGCTACGTCTACAGACAACGTTACAACCATTACCACCAGCTATTATGAGAACGACCGTTTGACGAAAACTGTAGACAGCCTGGTCACGGTCTCCACGGCCACCAATTATGAATATGATGTTACCGGGCAACTCATCAAAATCAGTTCATATAGTTCCGACCCCGAGCACGAAGGTATTTCCAGTGAAGTCCATGAATGGTCTTATCAACAGGATGGCAAACCGGCCAGGATGCTTAAGATCAAGAACCGGGCAGATACGATCATTATCAGTTTTATTTACGACGAGAAAGGGAACCTGGCCGAGGAAACATGGAAAAAGAAAAACACACTCCTGGAGCACTATTATTACTACTATAACGAAGGCGGCCAGATCGCTGATATTGTGCGGTATGACGCCCGTTTCAAGAAATTGCTGCCGGATTATGCATTTGATTATGATACCGCGGGGCGTGTGACCAAAATGCTCCAGCGGATCAATGGCACCACCAACTACCTCAACTGGGTGTACGCCTATGACGAACGGGGCCTGCGGCAGAAAGAGGTGTGTGTAGATAAAAATAACCGGGTGGTTGGCCGCGTAGAATACACTTATTCCCGCTAGTACTGAATTTGTTAAAAAAATGCTGTGGTGATATCTGCCGGAGGCTTATTTTTGCGGCTGCAATTTAACCATATGTCACACGACGTTGAAAATCCAAGAGAAAAAGACATCCGCTACAACTGGGTAAATTCCTCGAGATTCCTGTTCTACCTGCAGGTGTTCTGTATCATGGCTTTTATACTGGGTGGTTGTTACCGCCTATATAACGAGCGATACAAGGGCACCCCTAAGGTAGAAGTGCCTGACAACACGTTGTATACCCCCAAATACAAGTAAAAACCTGCTGCAAAAATTTTGGGGAAAGCATTTGCACCCTATATTTGCAACCCATTAGTTCTTTATAACCGCCGGATATGGCGGAAAAAGCGGAAGTAGCTCATTTGGTAGAGCACGACCTTGCCAAGGTCGGGGTGGCCGGTTCGAGCCCGGTCTTCCGCTCTGAAACTATCCCGCTATATGCGGGATTTTTTTTCATCCCACGTTTCGGGACACTGCCCTGGTGGTGCATCCTGCCTGAGGCGGCTGGACAGGATTGAAGACACGCAGGCGAGTGAGGGAAAGAGATGCCCTGGTGGTGGAATTGGTAGACACGCAGGACTTAAAATCCTGTGGCCAGCAATGGCCGTATCGGTTCAAGTCCGATCCGGGGCACAGAAAAAGCGACACATGAGTCGCTTTTTTTATTTGTCTATCACCAGCGCATGGTTTCCTGGAAACACCTGTTCCGTCGCATATTTCGGCTTTCGACCATTTTACCTACCCGGTATCAAACTTACAGGGACGATAAACTCCCATTGATTAGGACCGAGGCCTACGAGGTTGCCATTCATCAGCCTGCTGTAACGCACGCCGAATGTGACGGGCAGTTGGTTCCACCAGCGGGTATCAAAATATAGTTCGCCACCTATGGAATGAAAACTGAACACTGCTTTTGTACGCAGGCTTTGTACTTCGGTATAGTCCGTAAACGCATTAGCGCGCAAGCGCAGGAAGTACACAATGTTACCAATGCCGATCTCGGGAAGTAACAATGGAAAATGATAGTTCCCGCCCACCTTCCACATCCTTGGAAAATCAACACCACCGTTATAGCCACGGGAGAATGGGAAGTTATTGCCGAAGCCATAACGGCGCGCGGTATCTCTTCCCTGGTAAGCGAAATTCAGTACGAGGTTATGCGTTTTTGCAACACCGGGCAAAAACAAGTTGCCGGTAAGCAGTAGCTGGTTGGCTTCCACGTTCAGTGCATTGCGTGCCTGGACGGAAGCAGAAAAGGCAAACCTTGGATAGATATGCTGCGCCGCCCTTTGCACCTGGGCTGAGAAACTTGCCCGGCTAAGTATATAACGGATATCGGTGGCGTTGAACAAGTTCTTATTGGCGCCGGTGAATGAGATATCATTCGAGCGGTAACTAGCAGAGAGGTTCAATGAACGATACATCTTTCCCCCGGACAGGTTCAGTGGCAGTTGCAGGCCGAGGTAATACTCCCATTCGTCCCAGTGGGCGATTGTATCCGGCGTAAACGCGAAAGACCGGTTCCAGGTCTTACTCACCCCTCCAAAAGGCTGAAGGAAGGTGCCGCCATAGATAAGATCTGCCGAAGCACGGTGGTGGTCTTCGTTCTCATTGTAAGTATACGCTAACTCGGTAGCGATCGTGTTCAATGTGTTCTGTCCGTATACGGTGAACGAATATTCCGGTGGATCATAATACGGTCGCCAACTATGGAAGTTGAACGGGTGGGCGAATTTGCTGTAAGGTTTGTAGGCGAACCTGGCTGTAGGAACCTTGTCTATCCGTTGTGAAGCATCCAGCGCATGATCTACATACAGGTCCGTCACTGGTTGCGGCGCAGTTACCGCTTTCCATTTAGACTCAAGGATCGTCAACCGGTGACCTGAAGCCGTGAACGCTGACGCGATCAATTTACCGTTGGCGAAGGTGGCCTGGTACAGCCCGGCAGGCGACGAGGCAAGATGGTACAGCGTTGCATCCGATTCGAGCCAGGCATAGATGCCATCACTTGTCTTATTTGAAGCGGTAAATAAAACCGTGTCCCCATTGACGACCGGGTGACCGATCACATAATTGCCGTAGGGGACAATCGCTTTTGAACCGATCTCTTTATCGAGGTAGTACCGGCGCAGGCTCATCATTCCAGCATGATTGCGGACCGCGACAAAGACCGATTGATCGTCCCGGGAGAACTTGGGTTGGCTGAAGACCTCACCAGGTTCCGCTTCGACAGTGCGGTTTAGTTCGCCCTGCCCGTTCAGGATCGCCAGCTTCGATCCACCCACCGGTTGC
>JAJTCI010000318.1 GCA_021323155.1 Chitinophagaceae bacterium
CCATCCAAAATTTCCCAATTCCGGATGTCAGTCAATAAAGAAGTAAAGAAGATCACCACGCACACGCTGCAGAAGATGAAGGCCAAAGGCGAGAAGATCTCTATGATCACGGCCTATGATTTTTCCTTCGCGCGGATATTCGATGGTGCCGGGATTGATGTGATCCTCGTGGGCGACAGTGCCAGCAACGTGATGGCAGGCAACGAGACCACTGTCCCGATGACCATCGAACACATGATCTACCATGCGCAGTGCGTGGTAAAGGGAATCGACCGTTGCCTCGTGGTGGTCGATATGCCTTTCGGCTATTATCAATCGAACTCTGACATTGCGCTTGCATCCGCGATCCGTATCATGAAAGAAACCGGTGGCCACGCCATCAAACTGGAAGGCGGCGAGGAAGTCATCGATAGTGTTAAGCGGATCGTGTCAGCTGGCATACCCGTTATGGGACACCTTGGCCTCACGCCCCAGTCGATCTACAAGTTCGGCACCTATAACGTACGTGCGAAAGAAACAGTCGAGGCGGATAAGTTAAGGGCGGACGCAAAGCTCCTGGAAGATGCTGGTTGCTTCGCGATCGTTCTTGAAAAGATACCGGCCCAACTCGCCAAGGAGGTGAGTGAAAGCATCACCATCCCTACTATCGGTATTGGTGCGGGTAAGGACTGCGACGGGCAGGTGCTGGTGATGCACGATATGCTTGGCATCAACACGGAATTCAAACCCCGCTTCCTTCGCCAATACCTGAATATGCACGAACAGGTTACCGGTGCGGTGCAGAAGTATATCCAGGACATAAAGCAGCATGATTTTCCCAATGAACAGGAATCGTACTGAGTTCCGCCGATTAATCGTCCGGGTTCGCCCTGAAACTGCTCACCGATGAAGCCGTCCCTTTATTTTTGACCAAACCCCTCCAGTGAAGCGGAACAAAAAACTTATTACGGTAATCGCGCATATCATTGCCTGGGTCTGCTTTTTCTCACTGCCCTATATCTTTTTCCCACGGCCTAAGGGCGGGCAGATGTTCAGCATGAGCGACAATATGCTCGCTACATTCATCTGCATCAACGCGATATTGGTATTATTCTATTATTTCAACACCCTGGTGCTGATCCCCCGATTGTTCCGGAAGCGCAACTGGCTGGTGTATGCGCTCAGTATCATCCTTTGCTTCCTGGTATTTCTTAATGCGCCTAAACCTATCGCGGACCTCGTGGCACGCCCTGACGCGCCTGGGGTTAAGACCGAGCAGGCGCAGGAAAACCGGAAGATCCGTAGCAAACCGAAGAAACTCACGCATTACCCCGGCTCCTATCTCGCATTCATTCTGGTGTTCTCCGTCGGCCTTTCAGTCGCGGCCATCCAGCAGTGGCTGAAGAGCGAGGATATGAAGAAAGAGATCGAACATGAAAGGGTGAATACTGAATTGTCCTTATTGAAATCACAGATCAACCCCCATTTCTTTTTTAATACACTGAACAATATCTATTCGCTAGCCATTGTAAAAAGCGACCAGACCGCCGAGGCCATCCTGAAACTCTCCGCTATCATGCGTTATGTGCTGACGGAAACAGACCAGAAACTGGTACCCTTATCGAACGAGATCGAATTCCTGCGCAATTACATTAACCTGCAGTCGGTACGGCTTACTGATAAAGTGAAGTTACACGTAGAGATCGATGACGAAGTGGACGGTCACCAGGTAGCGCCTTTGTTATTCATTCCTTTCGTTGAGAACGCTTTTAAATACGGCGTGAGTACTGTTGAACCCTCTGACATTCGCATAAGGCTGCTTTCCACCGGCCATCGCGTGTTATTTGTAGTGGAGAACAGCGTAGTACCCGGCGCGAAGCATAGCACCGTGAACACCGGCATTGGAATTGCGAACGTTAAAAGGAGGCTGGAGTTGTTGTACCCGGGCAAACACAAACTGGTGATAGACGAGCAGCCACAGAATTACAAGGTAACCCTGGAAATAGAACTCGCATGATCAATTGTATTGCTATAGACGATGAACCACTGGCCCTGCAGGTGATAAAAGAGTATTGCGACAAGATACCGTTCCTGAACCTCCAGCACAGCTTCACCAGCCCGGAAGAAGCGAAGGCATTTCTCAAAACAGGGCAGGCCGACCTTCTGTTCCTGGATATCCAAATGCCCGACTGTAACGGCGTGGAGCTGTACAAGTCACTCACCGAAAAGATACCGGTGATATTCACCACTGCCTACAGTGACTTCGCGCACGAAGGATTTAATGTTGATGCGGTGGATTACCTGCTGAAACCCTTCGATTATGCACGGTTCCTGAAATCGGTTTACAAAGCGAAAGAATACATAGAGTTCGTCTCCTCCAAGGATATGGAACTGAGTTCAATTTTCGTAAAGGTGAATTACGAGTTGATGCGCATTAACCTGAAAGACATCGACCTGGTGGAAGCGCTGGATGACTATATCCGTATACATATCAAACCGCACCCGGTGCTGACACTGATGACGCTGAAGGGGATACAGGAAAAACTGCCGCCACGGGA